>JAOPVV010000284.1 GCA_025966005.1 Frankiales bacterium | reverse complement strand
GCCGGCCGTGCTCGGGCCTGCGCCGGTCCCGGCGGCGGCGGTGGTCGCGGTGCCGAAGGCCTGCAGCTCGGTGACCGTGACGCGCTGGGCGTTGGCCGCCACGCTGCGGCAGTCGCTCGCGGCGAGCGCCTCGGCCACCGCGTCCTTCCGACCGCCGTGGAACTGCGGCTGGCCGGTGCAGGCGTTGCTCCGCACCACCAGGCGCAGGTGGTCCGCCACGACCGGGGTCGGCAGCGTGACGGTGCGCAGCAGCAGGTCGGGGGCGACGGGACGCGGCAGGTCGGCCGGGAAGAAGTCCGCCGGGCTGCGGTACACGGTCCTGAAGGTCTTGCCGCCGTCCTTGCTGGCCTGCAGGTCGAAGGCACGCAGGCCGAGGACGCGGCCCTGGAAGTCACCGGCCACCTCCGGGTCGACCGGGTGGTGCAGCGCACTGACGGCGACCTTGGTGATCCGGTTGAGCCCACCGGCGAGGTCGACGTCGATGGTCCGGCCGGCGACCGGCTTGGCCGCCGCGACGCCGTCGAAGCCGCCGTTGGTGGTCTCGCTGTCGTCGATGACGTTGGCCAGCCGCACACCCTCGGCCCCGGACGCCCTGGCGCCCTTGGCGGCGGAGGCGACGTTGGCCAGCAGGCGGAACCGCTGGTCGCGGGTGCCGGGCGCCAGCGCCTGGGTGAAGCGCTGCATGCCGTAGCCCTTGGCCTGCACGAGGAACTCGTACGTGCCGGCGACCAGCGAGGCCTTGGCGTCCGGGTTGTCGCCGCCGACGGTCGTGGCGACCGGGGTGGCGCGGGCCTGGTACGCCCCGACGTAGAAGCTGGCCGGGACGGCCTTGCCGGTCGCGGCGTCGACGGCCGAGAAGGTGACGTTCGCGTTCCTCGCCGCGGTCGGCGACGCGAAGCTCGGGACCGGGTCGGTGTCCTCGGCGTTCTCGGCCGAGCTGCCCGCGCCCAGGCCGCGGACGGCGTAGGCGTCCGCGATGACCTTGTTGTCGACGCCCTTGGTGCGCAGCACGTCGGCCGCGAGCATCGCGTCCTTCATGTCGACCATCGTCGGCGAGCCGTTGGCCTGCAGCAGCATCGCGTCGAACAGGTACGTCACCCAGCGGCGGTTGCCGGGGCAGCCGGCGAACGTGGACGCCGGCGCGCCGGAGGCCGTGTGGCCGAGGGCGCACTGCTTCTGCAGGGCCTTGTCGGTGGACGGGAAGCGGCTGTCGTAGGCCTTCATGAGGGCCTCGCGGACCTGCATCTGCACGGCGTTCCAGATCTCGCCGTCGGCGTGGACCTCGGGACCGGTGGAGTCGAAGCCGTACGAGCTGTAGTTCAGCGGGTTCCTCGAGGGCCGCAGGTTGTAGTCGCGGATGCCCTCGAAGGTGTCGCCGGTGGCGTACGCCCCGACGCTGTAGGGGTCCTCGCCGCGCTTGCCGGCCAGGTCGAAGGCCTGCAGGTACTCCACGGCGACCAGGTCGCTCCAGCTCTCGCCCATCGCGCCGGACTGCTCACCGGACAGGCCGGTGTCGGGGCCGGCGACGAGGCGGTTGCTGATGGCGTGGGTGTACTCGTGCAGGAAGATCGAGGCGTCGAGCCCGCCGTCCGCGCAGGGCCCGGCGAAGCCGACGATCGGCTCGAACAGGTACTGGTTGGTGATGGCCGGGACGCCGTCCTGCAGGGTGATCTGGTTGGCGTTGTTGCGGCCGGTCAGGCCGAGGCCGGCGGCCGGCGTCGTCACCTGGTTGGTGACAGCGAAGGTCGGGTTGGTGGCGGCGGCGTTCTGCGCGTTGCCCACCTCGGGGTCGCCCTCGGTGCCGCCCTTGCCGAAGTTGTTGACCTGCATGGCGCCGGTCTGCTCGACCAGGCCGAGCCGGTAGGCGAAGTCGTGGATGAGGTTGTGACCGGTGAACAGGTTGACGATCGAGGCGTCTATGTCGGCGCGGCCGACGGCCTGCAGCGGGTCGCAGCTGCTGGTGTGCCAGGCGTCGGTGAACACCGGGGCGTAGTCCCGGGTCGGGCTCGAGTAGGGCACGGCGGGCGGTCCGGGGGTCAGCGACGTCGACAGCTGCGCGTTGGTCGTGACGGCGTTGTTGCCGACCGTCGAGAACGTCGGCAGGCCGGTGCTGGCCTCGACGTCGTAGGGCAGCGGGCTCACGTCCTCGTAGGTGAACACGTCGCAGGCGGAGAGGTCCTTGGTGCCGGTGGCACCGGGGCTGCCGCCGCAGACGAGCTGCCGGTCGTCCGGGCTCTGCACGCCCTGGCGCGGCAGGGTCGGGTTGGAACCGAACGCGCGGAAGGTGGGCGGGCCGAACAGCGTGCCGCCGGGGACGGGCAGGTTCGGCAGGCCGGGCAGCGCGCCGAGGCCGGCGGCCGTGTCACTGGTGACGTACGTGCCGACGAAGTCGAACGGCGCGGTCGTGCTGCCGTCGAAGGGGCAGACGTCGACGGTGAAGACGTCGGCGGCGGTGCTGACGGGCGCGACGACCGCGGAGCCGGCCTCGGGGCTGCCGAGCAGGTCCTGGGCCAGGATGACCTGGTTGCCGCGACGGACGTTGAACGTGATGTCGTTGGCGGGGAGCACGCCCGCGACCGCGACGGCGATGCTGGCGGTCCCGGCCGGGACGGTCAGCGGCAGCCGGGGCGAGCAGGCCGTGGCGGTGTAGGCGCCGGAGAACTGGCCACCGGACGGCGCGGTCTGGGTCGCCATGCCGATCGAGCGCATCGAGGGGATGCCGGCGGTGCCGAGCGCCGCGGTGTCGACGGCGTCGCGGCGCAGCAGCACGTCACCGGTGACGGCGTCGACGAAGCTGGCGGCGGCGAGCGCACGGCCGCCGGCGACGTCCTGGATCGCCGTCTCCCAGACCAGCCGCAGACCCTTGTCGGTGGTCGGGAGCGCGCGCAGGCGGGCCCGCTGCGGCTGGGCCAGGCCCACGGCCTGGACGAGCTGGAAGCCCGCAGCGTCGAGCTGGCCGAGCGAGAGGTCGTCGAGGTCGAGGGTCGTGACGCCGGCCTCGCGGGCCGCGGCGAGGACGCCCTGCAGCGCCGACAGGGCGGGGGCAGTGGTGTTCAGGCTCATCGACCCGACGGCCGAGCTGGTGAGGCTCGCGACGCCGCCGTCGCGCACGCCGATGCTGATCAGGCCGTCCTCGGCGAGCGGCAGCCCGCCGGCGCGCTGGCGCAGCAGCACGACGTGGGCCGGGCTGCCCTTCAGCGGCTGGTCGTAGACGAGCTCGAGCGCGTCGACCTGGGCGGGGGTGAGCCCGACCAGGGCGCTGCGGGTGCGCAGGAAGGTGCGGGCCACCTCGAGCGGGCTGCCGGTCAGACCGGTGACGAGCAAGCCGCCGGGCCGCGTCAGCGAGCGGGGGGTGCCGTACTGGTTCCAGGACACCGACAGGCCGTCGCCGAGGTCGCGGACGGCGGACGTCGCGCCGGCCAGCGGGGCCAGGGCGGCGCCGCGGGCGTCGACGTCGCCGAGCGGCACCTCGGACCCCGGGAAGGCGCCCGAGTCGGGTCCGGCGAGCGGGCGGAGCAGGTGGGCGGACACGGGGTCGGCGGCGGAGGCGGCCGGCAGCAGGGAGGACGTGAGCCCTCCGAGCGACAGCAGCCCGGCGCACAGCACGACGGAGCGACGACGGGTCACGAAGAGCCTCTCGAGGGCGGGAGAGCAGCGTGCCGAGACGGCACGCACCGACTGCGGGGGCAGTCTGCGAGAGGAGTTCGACGCCACCGCCGCTGTTCCTGCGGCTGTGACGCACCCGACTCAGACCGCGCCGAGCGCCAGCCGCGGGTCGTTGTCGACGGCGGCGGCGCCGTCGAGCCGGGCCAGGTCGCGGGTCGAGCCGGGCAGCAGCGCAAGGGCCATGACCAGCGTCCCGGTGATCCCGCCGGCCACCAGCAGCTCGGGACCGCCGACGGCCTTCGCCACCGGACCGGCCAGCAGGTAGCCCAGCGGCAGCAGCAGCAGCGACCCCATCCAGTCCCACGCCGACACGCGGCTGAGCAGGTGCGGCGGGATCCGCTGGGCCAGGGCCGTCTCCCACCACACGGCGAACAGGCCGATGCCGACGCCGGCGCAGGCCATCGCGCCGTACAGCACGGGCAGCGCCGGTCCCAGCGCGAACACGGTGATGCAGGCGGGCCAGGGCACCGCGCACAGCACCGCGGCGCGCAGCGGGAAGCGCGGGCGCCACCGGGAGCCGACGACCGCTCCGGTGACGGTGCCGACGCCCCAGGCGGCGTTGGCCAGGCCGTACACCGCGTCGCTGCCGTACAGCTCGGCGGCGACCGAGGCACCCAGCACGAAGAACGGCGCCAGCGCGGTCATCAGCGCGACCGAGAACGCCAGGATCGTCGCCCACACCCACGCGCGCGCCCGGACGGCGTGCCAGCCCTCGACCAGCTCGCGGCCGACGCCGGCGCGCTCGACGGGGCCCCCGCGGTCGCGTCC
>JAOPVV010000282.1 GCA_025966005.1 Frankiales bacterium | reverse complement strand
CGACGCGACGCCGATCTGCGGCTTGGTCATGTCCTCGTCGGTCATGCCGACGGCGCGCAGCATGGCGCGGGCGGGGGCGCGGTGGTCGCCGTCGGTGACGTCGCTGCTGCGGGGCTTCCGGCTGCTCATGCTGCGAGGGTAGGTGAGACGATCGGGCCGTGGCAGACGCTCCCTCCCGCCGGCGCTTCGGCCCCGACCGGATCGCCCTGGTCCCGGTGACCGTGTTCCTGTTCGGCAGCCTGCCCGTGGCCGCGTCGAGCCCCTGGCTGACGTGGGTGCTGCTGCTGCCACTGGGCTGCGCCGTCTGGGTGTGGCGGGCCCGCGTCGTCGCCGCCCGGGTGGGCCTCGAGGTGTGCAACGGGTTCGGGGCGCAGCGCATCGCGTGGTCCGACGTCGAGGGCTTCGACGTGCCGAGGCGCGGCCCGGTCCGGCTGCTGCGGGTGGGAGCCCGGCCGCTGCCCCTCACCGCGCTCGCCCGGCGCGACCTGCCGCGGCTGCTGGAGATCGGCACGCGCGCGGCGAGCGGCCCGACCGCCCCGTAGACGGCCCGACCGACCCTGGTCTGCGACGCCCTAGCCTCTCGCGTCGTGGTCCTGCCCGCTGCCGTCGCCCGCACCTCGATGGTCACCAGCGCCGACGGCACGCAGGTGCGGGCCTGGGCCGGCGGTGCCGTCGGCCCGCCGCTGCTGCTGGCGAACGGGCTCGGGACGATCCCGCAGGCCTGGCCGTGCCTCACCGCGCCGGACGTCGGCTACGACGTCGTGTCCTGGTACCACCGCGGCACGTTCGGCAGCGAGCGCCCCGCGGACCCGCGGCGGATCCGGGTCGCGGACCACGTCGACGACGCCGTCGCCGTCATGGACGCGCACGGGGTCCAGCGCGCGCTCGTCGCCTGCTGGTCCATCGGGGTGAACGTCGGCTTCGAGCTGGCCCGCCGCCACCCCGAGCGCGTGTCGGGGCTGCTCGCCGTCGCGGGTGTCCCGGGCGGCACCTTCGCCACCATGGGCGGACCGCTGCGGGTGCCTCGCCGGCTGCGCCACCCGATCGCGGCCAGCACCGCACGGTCCGGGCCGCTGCTCGGCCCGGCGCTGAGCTGGCTGCTGCCCCGGGTGCCGCTCACCGCCCGCACCGCCTGGCTGCTCAGCCACTCCGGCTTCATGCTCCCCGGCGCCGACCCGCGGGTGCTGCTGCCGATGCTCGAGGAGTTCGTCCGGCAGGACTGGCGGTGGTACGCCCGGCTGGCCGTCGCCGCGAGTGCGCACGCCCCGATGGACCTGGGCGGGATCGACTGCCCGGTGACCTTCGTCGCCGGGCGCCACGACGTCCTGACGTCCGTGCACGACGTCGTCGCGGTGGCGGCCGCCGTGCCGCACGCCGAGGTGACGGTGCTGCCCGGGAGCCACTTCCTGCCGATGGAGCACCCCGACCTCGTCCAGGCCCTGCTCGACGCGCTGGCGGCCCGCGCGGCCTGAGCCGTGTCGCGTCCGGGTGACGACCCCGTTCCGCCGCCGTACGCTCCCGCCGTGACCGCCGTCCTCAGCCCTGCCGAGCAGCAGCGCCGCCTGCGGGCCACGCCTCCCGGCGTGGTCGTTCTGAGCAGCGCGGTGCTCGAGGACATCGACGACCTCACCGACCGCCTGGTCGAGGTCATCGTGGAGGAGGACCCCTCCTACTCCGGGCCCGGCCGCACCCCGCGCGAGGACCTGCACCGCTCCTGCCACGACAACCTCGTGCGGATCCTCGAGTGGCTGACCGGCACGACCGACCCCTCGACCGACCCGTTCGACGCCCCGCGGGCGACCGGCCGGCGCCGGGCCGAGCAGGGCATGCCGCTGGAGTCGGTGCTGCACGCCTACCGGCTCGGCTACCGGATCATCTGGGAGGGGCTGGTCACCCAGGCCCGTCGCAGCGGTGGCGTCGACGCCCTCGTGGAGGCGGCCACCGAGGTCTGGATGATCGTCGACGAGTTCTCGTCCATCGTCGCGGACTCCTACCGCGAGACCGAGGCCGACTTCGCCCGGCGCGACGACCGCCGCCGTGACGCCCTCGTCGACGCGCTGCTCGAGGGCCGCGGCACCGAGCGCACGGTGGCCGCCGACGCCGCGGCGGCCCTGGACCTGCCGGAGCACGGCCGGTTCTCGGTGGTCGTCGTCGCCGGCGAGGACGCCTCCCGCGTGACCGGCAGCGCCCTGCGAGGGTGCGGCATGCGGGTCGCGTGGCGCACCCGCACCGACCGCGAGATCGGCCTGGTCTCGCTGGGCCGCTCCGACCCGTCCGACGTCGTGGCCTGCCTGCAGGCGGTGGCCGGCCTGCGCGCGGGGGTCTCCCCCGTCGTCGAGGGCCTGGCCGATGTCGACGTCGCCCACCGGCTGGCCGAGACGGCCCTGCGCGCCCTGCCGACCGGCGAGCCGGTGGTGGCCGAGCTCGACGCGCGCCTGCCCGGCGCCCTGCTCGTGACCGCGCCCGACCTGTCGGCCCGGCTCGTGCGGCGTGCGCTCGGCGGCGTGCTCGACCTCGAGCGCGACGAGCGGTCGGTGCTGCTCGACACGCTGCGCACCTGGCTGGACACCGGCGGATCGGCCGGCCAGACCGCGGCCCGGCTGTACTGCCACCGCAACACCGTCCTGAACCGGCTGCGCCGCCTCGAGGGTCTCACCGACCGCTCGCTCGAGCGGGTGGACCACCTCGTCGAGTGGTCGCTGGCCCTGCTGGCGCTCGACGTCCTGCCGCCCGAGCGGGCACCGCAGGCCTGAGCCCGTCGTTGGCCCGGGCGTGACCCTGACCCGCCCCGCCGTCCGCACCCGCTACGCCGTGCCGCTCGCGGTGCTGGCCGTGGCGCTGACCGCCTGCAGCGGCGACCCGTCGACCGTCGCCGTCCCACCGACGGCGTCGCCCACGCAGGACTCGTCCTCGGCGGGCGCTCCGTCGGCACGGCCCGCGGCGTCCGTGGCGCCGTCCGGTGCCGGGCCGTCCGTGCTGGTCTCGGGTCTCGAGGCGCCGTGGGGGCTGGCCTTCCTGCCCGGCGGCGACGCGCTGGTCAGCGAGCGCGACTCAGCGCGCGTGCTCCGGGTCCCGGCCGCAGGAGGCGCACCGGTCGAGGTCACGACCGTCGAGCAGGCCAGGCCGGCGGGCGAGGGCGGCCTGCTCGGACTGGCCGTCAGCCCGTCGTTCGCCACCGACGACCTCGTCTTCGCCTACGTCACGACCGAGGAGGACAACCGCATCGTCGGCTTCCCGCTGTCCTCCCCGCAGGACGTCGAGCCGGTGCTGACGGGCATCCCCAAGGGCCGCATCCACAACGGCGGACGGCTCGCCTTCGGCCCCGACGGCCTGCTGTACGCCGGCACCGGCGACACGGGCGACACGGACCTGTCGCAGGACGAGGGCTCCCTGGGCGGCAAGGTGCTGCGCATGACGCTCGACGGCGACCCGGCCGAGGCGGCCGGGTCGCTGGTGTTCAGCAAGGGCCACCGCAACGTCCAGGGGCTGGCCTTCGACGACCGCGGCCGGCTGTTCGCGACCGAGTTCGGCCAGAACCGCTTCGACGAGGTCAACCTGCTCACCGACGGCGGCAACTACGGCTGGCCCGAGGTCGAGGGGGCCGGCACCGGTGGGGGCCGCTACACGGCGCCGCTGGTGACGTGGGAGACCTCGCAGGCCTCGCCGAGCGGCGCGGCGATCGTGGGCGACAGCCTCTACGTCGCTGCCCTTCGCGGTGAGCGGCTGTGGCAGGTGCCCCTGGCCGGAGGCGACCCGACGCCGCTGCTGCAGGGCGAGTACGGCCGGCTGCGCGCCGCCGCGGCCGCGCCCGACGGCTCGCTGTGGGTGCTGACCAGCAACCGCGACGGGCGCGGCGACCCGGTCGACGCCGACGACCGGCTCCTGCGACTCGCGCTCCAGTAGCAGCGCCCGCGGCCGGCATCGGCGACGATGGACCGGTGACCCGCCGTCCGGAGCCGCTCGTCCCGAGCCACGTCGTCAGCGGGCGCAGTGCCGAGATCCGGGCCGAGGCCACGGCGCAGGAGGCCCGGCGCCCCCCGGCCCGCAACCCGGCGGTCTGGTTCTTCCGGCTCGTGCGCGAGGTGATCAACAAGGCCGACCGCGACCGGCTGCTCGGGCTGGCCGCCGAGAGCGCCTTCTTCGCCGTCCTCACGCTGTTCCCCGCGCTGCTGGTCGTCGCGGCCGTCCTCGGCCAGCTCGGCAACCTCATCGGCGAGTCCAACGCGCTGCAGGTCGAGCAGGCGGTCCTGGACTTCCTCGACGAGCTGCTCACCGACACCGCCGACGACGCGATCTCGACCGTCCGAGACCTGTTCAGCACCGGCACGAACGCGCTGACCATCGCCACGCTGCTGGCCTTGGCGTCGCTGTCGACGGCGTTCTCGACGCTCATCAACACTGTCAACATCGCCTACGACATCCCCGAGACGCGCGGCTGGTGGCGGCGCCGGTTCCTCGGGCTGCTGCTCGGCTTCGGCAGCGTCCTGACCGGCGCCGTCGCCCTGACACTGCTCGTGATCGGACCGGTCTTCGGGCGCGGCAAGGAGGTCGTCGGGGAGATCGGGCTGGGCTCGCAGTACGAGTTCCTGTGGGAGTACAGCCGTTGGCCGGTCGCGTTCCTGTCGCTGGTCGCGTGGGCGACGACGATGGACCACCTGATGCCCAACCGGCGCACCCGCTGGCGGTACGACCTGCCCGGCGGGCTGCTCACGGCGCTGCTGTGGCTCGTCGCGACGTACGGCCTGAACCTCTACCTCGAGGTCGTTGTCACCAGCTCACCGGTCTTCGGCGCGCTCGGTGGCGGGCTGATCCTCATGACCTGGTTCTACCTGCTGTGCGTGGCCCTGCTGGCGGGCGCCGAGCTGAACGCGATCCTGCTCGCCCGCCGGCGGCACCGCGCCGAGCTGCACCTGGCGCCCGAGGTCCCGATCGAGCCGGCCCCGGGCGCGCACG
>JAOPVV010000264.1 GCA_025966005.1 Frankiales bacterium | reverse complement strand
GCTGGTCGTGCTCGGGCAGTACGGCGCCCAGCGGTGGACGGCGGGGGCGACCACCAGCGCCGCCGCCCTCCCCGGCGTCGAGCTGGCCCGTGCCGCCCTGCCCGAGCTGCTCGCCGCCGAGGGTGCGTGGCTGGAGGACAAGGGCATCTCGCTCGTCGTCCACACCCGCACCGCCCCCGACCCGGTCGGGGCGCTCGGCCGGCTCGTCGTGCCGGTGTCGGAGGTGGCGCGGGCGTGCGGGCTCGAGCTGCACCCGGGCCGGCTGGTGCTCGAGCTGCGACCCCCGGGCTTCGACAAGGGCGGCGCGCTGGGCTCGCTCGTCGGGCCGCAGGCCTCGGCGGTGCTGTTCGCGGGCGATGACCTCGGTGACCTGCCGGCCTTCGACGCGGTCGAGCGGCTGCGCGCCGGCGGCGTCCCCGGCCTGCTGGTGTGCAGCGGCAGCGACGAGGGCCCGGCGGTGCTGCGCGAGCGCGCCGACGTCGTCGTCCCCGGCCCGGCCGGCGTGGTGGCGCTGCTCGCGGGCCTGTTCGCCTGAGCAGCTACAGGGCCGCGCGGCGCTCGGCGTAGCTCGCCAGCGACGCGACCTGCGCCGGGTCGAGCGAGGGCCGGACCCGGGTGAGGGCGTCCTCGAGGTGGGCGGCGGTCACGACGGTCGCCGACATCGACTCGCGCATCGCCGTCAGCGCCGCCTCGCGGACCAGCGCGGTGCAGTCGGCGGCCGAGAAGCGCTCGGTGCGCACGCCGAACGACTCCAGGTCCACGCCCGCCTCGAACGGGACCCCCTTGGACGCCGCCCGCAGGATCAGGGCGCGGGCCTCGGCGTCCGGCGGCGGTGCGAACACCAGGCGCTCGAGCCGGCCGGGCCGCAGCATCGCCGGGTCGATCAGGTCGGGGCGGTTGGTCGCGCCGATGACGACGACGTCACGCATGCTCTCCACACCGTCGAGCTCGGTGAGCAGCGCCGCCACGACGCGGTCGGTCGTCCCGCCGTCGCTGGACTGCCCGCGCACCGGCGCCAGGGCGTCGACCTCGTCGAGGAACACGATCGCGGGCGCCGACTCGCGGGCCCGCCGGAACAGCTCGCGGACGGCCCGCTCGCTCTCGCCGACCCACTTCGACAGCAGCTCGGCGCCCTTCACCGACAACACGTTGGCCTGCCCCGACCCGGCGATGGCCTTGACGAGGAACGTCTTGCCGCAGCCGGGCGGCCCGTACAGCAGCAGGCCCCGCGGGGGCGCGACGCCGAGGCGGTCGAAGGTGTCGGGGTACTGCAGTGGCCACAGCACTGCCTCGGTGAGGGCCGCCTTGACCTCGACCATGTCGCCGACGTCGTCGAGGGTCGTCTTGGCGATGTCGAGGGTCGAGCCCTCCATCGAGGTGGCGCGGACGACCTCGAGCGCCGCGTCGAAGTCGGCCGCGGCGATCGTCGGGGCGTCGCTGTCGCGCTGGCGGGCCGCGGCGCGCAGCCCGGCCTCCCGCACCAGCGCCAGGACGTCGGCCGCCACGAAGCCCGGTGTCCGGCCGGCGATCTCGTCGAAGACGACGTCGTCGGCCAGCGGGACGCTGTGGGTCGCGACCTCCAGCAGCCGCAGCCGCTGGCCGCGGTCGGGCAGCGGGACCGCGAGCTCCTGGTCCAGCACGCCGGGGCTGCGCAGGTCGGGGTCGACCCGCTCCGGGTGGGCGCTGGTGCAGACGACGGCGGCCCGGCCGTCCTTGACGACCTCGCGGACCGCGGTCAGCAGCACCGTCGACAGCGGTCCGGGCCTGTCGCGCGGCGCGATCGCCTCGACGTCGACGATGAGCACGACGGCGGGCGCCTCCCGGGTCGCGCGGGTGAGCGCGTCGACAAGCTGCCGGGCGGCGGCGTCGGGCTCGGTCGCCGCCAGCGTCGGAGCCCACAGCGAGGTCACCTTCGCGCCGACGGCGTGCGCGACGGCCTCGACCAGCGTGGCCTTGCCGGAGCCGGCCGGCCCGGTGACCAGGACGCCCATGCCGGGGGACGTGCCGAGACGCGCGAGCAGGTCGCGGTGGTGGAAGCCGAGCTCGAGCCACTCCTGCAGGCGCGCGCCCTGCGACTCGAGGCCGGGCAGGTCGGCCAGGGTCTTGACGGCGGCGCAGGGGGAGCCGGTGGCGGGCGGCGGCAGCGTCGCCTCGCCGGTGGTGGTCGTGCCGTCGCGCCAGCCGACCACGGTGCCCATCGTGACCATCACCGGTCCGGACGGCTCGGCGTCGACGACGTGCAGGATCTCGGTCGCCCAGCCGGCGCCGAGCCAGGCCGACAGGCTCGCGCGGAGCCGGACGAAGTCGACCGGCGGTGCCAGGTCGCTGGGTCGCAGCGACACCTGGTCGCCGCTCACGACGACCTTGCCGAGCAGAGCGGTGCGCAGGACGGCGGGGTCGAGGCTGCGCGAGACCGTGTCGGGGCCGGTGACGGTGATCCGGCGGGCCTCGACGCGCGGGGCGGCCTCCACCACGACGGTGTCGCCGTCGCGCAGGCCCAGGTTGGACAGCAGCAGCTCGTCGCACAGCGCACTGCCGGGGGGGCAGTCCAGCGGCGCGACGACCGCGACCGCGCCGACCGCCCGGCTGCCGCGCAGCAGAACGACGCTGCCGTCGGTGATGCCGAGCCCGGTCGCGGCCTGCAGGGGCAGGCGCACGATGCCGTGCCGGTCGTAGCGGGCCGAGCCGCGCAGGACAGCCGTGAGGGTCAGCACCGCCGCACCCTACGACCGGGCCCCGCCCCTCGTTGCGTCCTGCGGTCGGCGTTGCGCCTGCGCGCTCGCGCTGCAGGACGCAACGGCCGTTCAGCGGCGCAGTGCGGCGAGCTGGGCCTCGAGCCAGGCGGCGGGGGGCAGGGCGGTCGCGGCAG
>JAOPVV010000263.1 GCA_025966005.1 Frankiales bacterium | reverse complement strand
GCGTGGGCAGCACGTCGGAGCCGAGGTCGGACAGCCCCTCCTCGCCGGCCGCCGCGCCGAGCTCGTCCAGCAGGTCCAGCAGCCGACCGGGGGTGAAGACGAACACCTCGTTGGTCACCAGGTCGCTGGCCGGCTGGTCGGGCTTGTACGCGTAGCCGGTCACCCGGCCGTCCGCCACCTCGACGACGCCGTAGCGGGAGGCGTCCTCCGGGTCGACCCTCGTGGTCACCATGGTGACGTCGGCGTCGCCGTCGAGGTGGCCTCGGACGACCCGCTCGTAGTCCAGCGCGTAGACCGCGTCCGAGCTGACGACGACCAGCACGTCCGGCGCGAGCTCCCGTACGAGCTCGGTGTGCCGCCACAGCACGTCCGCCGTGCCGGACGAGAACCCGCCCTTGCCGGTGTCCTTGTCCTGCCGGGGCGCAAGGACCAGCAGGCCACCGCGCGTGCGGTCGAGGTCCCACGGCCGCCCGCCGTTGAGGTGGTCGGACAGCGAGACCGGGTTGGTCTGCTGGGTCAGCCACACCTCCGACAGCCCGGAGTGCTGGCAGTTCGACAGCACGACGTCGACGAGCCGGTAGTGCCCGCCGTACGGGACGGCCGGCTTGGCCCGGGCGTGCGTCAACAGCTCGAGCCGGCTGCCGGCACCTCCGGCCAGGACGACGACGAGGACCCGCGGCTGCACCATGGGTCCAGCCCTTCCCGGGTGCCGCGCCCGTACGCCGTCGCTAGGGTCCGGACATGAGCGGACCCGCAGTTCCTCGGGCCGAACGGCGCCGGCAAGACCACGACGGTCCGCATGCTCTGCACGCTGCTGTCACCCACCGGCGGCGCCGCCCGGGTCGCCGGTCACGACGTGGTGAAGGAGCCCTCCGCCGTCCGTCGCAAGATCGGCGTGGCGCTGCAGGAGGTCGGCCTCGACCCGCTGCAGACCGGTCGCGAGCTGCTCGAGCTGCAGGCCGGCCTCTACCGGGTGCGGCAGCCGCGCGACCGCGCCGTCGAGCTGCTCGCGCTGGTCGGCCTGACCGAGGCCGCCGACCGCCGGGTGAAGGGCTACTCCGGCGGCATGAAGCGCCGGCTCGACCTCGCCACGCCCTCGTCCACGCTCCCGAGGTGCTGTTCCTCGACGAGCCGACCACCGGGCTCGACGTCACCTCGCGCATCACCGTCTGGGACGAGGTGCGGCACATCAACGCCGAGGGCACCACGATCTTCCTGACCACGCAGTACCTCGAGGAGGCCGACCAGCTCTGCGACCGCCTCGCGATCATCGACGGCGGACGGCTGGTCGCCGAGGGCACGCCCGACGGGCTCAAGAGCGACCTCGGCGCCGACGTCGTGACCATCGGGCTGGTCCGCGGTGGGAGCAAGGACGCGCTGCACGCCGCGGTCAGCGGGCTGCCGGGTGTCGACCACGTCGTCGACACCGAGGGCGGCGTCTCGGCGTACGTCACGAACGGCGCCGCGGCCGTGCCGCTGGTGGTGCGCGCGCTCGACGAGGCAGGGGTCGAGGTCGGGACGGTCTCGATCAGCCGACCCAGCCTGGACGACGTGTTCCTGGAGGCGACCGGCCGCTCGCTCGAGAAGATGACCGCGTGAACGAGGTGCTGCTGCTCTCGCGCCGCGCCGTCCGCGAGATCTGGAAGCTGCCGGCCGCGACGCTGCCGACGCTGTTCATCCCGCTGTTCTTCCTGGCGTGAACATCGGTCAGGTGTCGCGGACGTTCAACAGCGACAACGCGCCGTTCCTGTTCGGCCAGGACTACGTCGCCTTTGCCGTCCCGGTGTCGCTGGTGTTCGCCGTGTCGACCGCGACCAGCGGGCTCGCCCTGGTCACCGACATCGACCTGGGCTACTTCGACAAGCTGCTGGTCGCGCCGATCCGTCGCACGACGATCGTGCTGGGGCGTCTCGCGGCCGACTTCGTCCGCGGGCTCGCGACCTCGACCCTGGTCGTGCTGCTCGGGCTCGCCTTCGGGATGCGGATCGCCAGCGGGGTCGGCGGCGCGGTCCTCATCGTCCTGCTGTCGGCGCTGTGGGGGGTGGCGTACGCCGGGATCGGCCAGACGATCGCGCTCAAGACCCGCAACGTGCAGACGACCAACGCCAGCTTCATCATCTTCTTCCCGCTGCTGTTCCTCACCCCGAACTTCGTGCCGTTCGACCTGCTCGCCGAGCCGATGCGGACGCTGGCCCGCGTCAACCCGGTCAGCTACGTCATCGAGGGGCTGCGCTCGCTCGTGCTCGAGGGGTTCGTGCTGGCGGACATCGCCGCCTGCCTGGCGGTGATCCTGGTGTCCGGGACGGTGCTCACCGTGCTGTCGCTGCGGGCGCTGGCGAACTACGACCGCGACTGACCAGTTCGCCCGATATGTTCCTGCGCGTCGGGCCGCAACGGGCGGCCCGCGGTCGAAGGAGAACTCCCTTGGTCAAGCGCCTCGTCCTCGCTGCCGCCGTCCTCACCGCACTCGGCTCGGCCGTCGGCTCCGCCTCCGCCGAGCCGTCGCTGTGCCTCACGACCGACGTGAGCATCAACGGGACGGCGCTGCCGACCAACGGCACGCAGTGCCTGCCGCCGGCGGCGGAGTAGCCCGAACGACCGGAGCCCGGCCCCCTGACCCGGGACGGGCTCCGCCTCAGGCCTGCGGCGGGCGGGTCATCGACAGCACGTCCAGCGCCTCGTCGAGCTGCTGCTCGGTGAGGTCGCCGCGCTCGACCCAGCCGCCCTCGATCACGACCTGCCGGATCGTCTTGCGCTGCTTCAGCGAGGTCTTGGCGATGACTGCGGCGGCCTCGTAGCCGACGTACCTGTTGAGCGGCGTCACGATCGACGGCGAGCTCTCGGCCAGCTCGCGGCAGCGCTCCTCGTCCGCGACGATCCCGTCGACCACCTTGTCGGCGAGCAGCCGGGAGCTGCCGGCCAGCAGGCGGATCGACTCGAGCAGGTTGCGCGCGAGAACCGGCAGCATGACGTTGAGCTCGAAGTTGCCTGCAGCTCCGGCGAAGCCGATGGCAGCGTCATTGCCGATGACCTGCGCGCACACCATGCACAGCGCCTCCGGGATCACCGGGTTGACCTTGCCGGGCATGATGCTGGACCCCGGCTGCAGGTCGGGCAGCTGCAGCTCGCCGAGCCCCGCGCGCGGTCCGCTGCCCATCCAGCGCAGGTCGTTGCTGATCTTGTACAGGGAGACCGCGATCGTCCGCAGCTGACCGCTCGCCTCGACCAGCGCGTCGCGCGCGCCCTGCGCCTCGAAGTGGTCCCGCGCCTCGGTGAGCGGCAGGCCGGTCGCGGCGGCGACCTCCTCGATGACGCGCGCGCTGAAACCGGCGGGGGTGTTGATGCCGGTGCCGACGGCGGTGCCCCCCAGGGGGAGCTCGGCCAGCCGGGGCAGCGTCGAGCGCAGCCGCTCGACGCCGTAGCGCACCTGCGCCGCGTAGCCGCCGAACTCCTGACCGAGCGTCACAGGCGTCGCGTCCATGAGGTGCGTGCGACCGGCCTTGACCACGGTCGCCCACTGCTCGCGCTTGCGCTCGAGGCTCGCGGCGAGGTGCTCCAGCGCCGGGACGAGGTCCTTCACGACGGCGGACGTCGCCGCGATGTGGATGCTGCTCGGGAACACGTCGTTGCTCGACTGGCTGGCGTTGACGTGGTCGTTCGGGTGCACGGGCGCGCCGAGCCGTTCGGTGGCGAGGGTCGCGAGGACCTCGTTGGTGTTCATGTTGCTGCTCGTGCCGGAGCCGGTCTGGAACACGTCGACCGGGAAGTGCGCGTCCCACCGGCCGTCGGCGACCTCGGCTGCGGCGTCCTGGATGGCCTGCGCCAGGGGGCCGTCGAGCACGCCGAGCTCGGCGTTGACCTTCGCTGCGGCCGCCTTGATCCGGGCGAGCGCCTCGATGTGCGCCCGCTCGATCCGCTGCCCGCTGATCGGGAAGATCTCGACAGCCCGCTGGGTCTGCGCCCGGTACTTGGCGTCCGCGGGCACCTGGACCTCGCCCATGCTGTCGTGCTCGATCCGGAAGTCGCTCATGGCCGCATCCTGCCCCGGCCGCGGTCGCCCTACCGCCACCCCTGTTGCGTCCTGCGCCCCCAGCGTGGTGCCGGCACGCCGAGCGCAGGACGCACGCCGCCGGCCCGGACCCTTCCCGGGCCCGACCCCTTCCCTGCGTCCTGCGTCGCACGGGTACCACCGCAACGCCGAGCGCAGGACGCAGGGCGGCCGTCCACAGGCCGGGGCGGCTGGCACCGGCGTGCGCCGCCGGCTGGTGGGGTGCGCGCCGTGGAGACGACGTCCTGGGCGGTGCGCGCGGCTGCGGCGACCTGTCGACGACTGGCCCGGCCGCAGAGCGGTGTGCTCGGACGCCGTCAGGCCCGGGCCGCCGGCGTGCCCCGCTGGTTCCTCGCGCGCGAGCTGCGGGCTCGCCGGTGGCAGCGGTCGGGCCGCCAGACGGTGGTGACCCACAACGGCCCGCTGGACTGGCGGGCACGGTGCTGGGTGGCCCTGCTCGAGCTGGACCCTCGAGCTGCGCTGGACGGCGTGACCTCGCTGCGCTGGTCGCGCCTTCCGCTCACCGACGAGGAGGTCGTCGTGATCACGCCGAAGGGCAGCCGCCGACGGTCCCTCGCCGGGGTGCGGGTGAGGGAGTCGCGTCGGTGGCGCGCTGAGGACGTCGTGGTGGACGGCGGACGCAGGACGCGGCCGGCGGTCGCCGCCGTCCACGCCGCTCTGTGGGCGAGCACCGACAAGCAGGCGGCGTACCTGGTGACCTTGGCCGTGCAGCAGGGGTGCACGACGCCGGCCGCTCTCAGCGACGCCCTGGTCGGGGTACGGCGCGCTGCGAGACGTCCGCTGCTGGTGCGCACGGTGCACGCCCTCGTCGGTGGCTCACGCGCTCTGGGTGAGGCCGACCTGGTCGCCGGTCTCCGCGAGCGCGGGCTGCCCGAGCCTGACCAGCAGGTGCTGCGCACCAGGCCGTCGGGGCGGCACTACCTCGACGCCGACTTCCCGGCGCACGACCTGACCCTCGAGATGGACGGCTCGCAGCACGACCTGCCGGGCCACCGCCTGTCGGACCTGCTGAGGGACCTCGCTCTCGTCGTCGAGGGCCGGACGGTGCTGCGCATCCCCATGATCGCGTGGTGGCTGGACCGCGAGGGCGTGCTGGACGCCCTGGAGGCGGTCTTCGTCTCCCGCGGGTGGTCCCGGGCTGCGTAGGACCCGGCAGCCGGCTTGCGTCCTGCGGTGAGCATGCCGGCGCTGCGCTCGCGACGCAGGACGCCAGGGCCGGGCGGGGGTCGTCAGCCGGCTTGCGTCCTGCGGTGGGCATGCCGGCCCCGGGCTCGCGACGCAGGACGCAACGGCGGCGGCGGACGCAACGGCGGCGGCGACGCAACGGCGGCGGCGAGGCAGACGGAGGGTCGAGGGGGCTAGGACGCGTCTCAGGAGTCATGTGAGCCAGTCGAGGATTGCGGCGAGCACGACGCCGCCTCGGTAGGTGATGGCGTGCTTGTCGTAGCGGCTGGCCAGGGCGCGCCAGTTCTTCATCCGGTTGAAGAACCGTTCGACGACGTTGCGCTGCTTGTAGTCCTCGACGTCGTAGCCGACGGGTCGGCCGCCGCGGGAGCCTTTGCGCTTGCGGTGGCCGGTCTGGTCGGAAGGTTCGGGGATGACCGCGACGATCCCGCGAGAACGCAGCAGCTGTCGGTGGCCGCGGGCGGAGTACGCCTTGTCGCCGCGCAGCGCGCTCGCAGTGGTGCCGACCCGGTCCGAGCCGCGGGACGTGCAGGTCGGCCAGCAGCATGGGCAGATCCGGTGAATCGCCTGCCTGTCCGGGACTGACGATCAGGACCAGGGCCCGGCCGTGACCGTCGACGAGCGCGTGGGTCTTGGTCGTCAGGCCGCCGCGAGACCGGCCGATCGCATGATCGGCGGGTTCTTGCACACCGGTCGATACGCGTGCTTTGTCTGGCTCAACTCGCCGATCCTTGTAGTTCGATAGCGCCCCCTGTGTGCGACGACGGCCCCGACACGCACCTCGCTGCGGTCGCGCCGTGCTGATGCACCCGGGCGATGGTCGAATCGACCGACACCCGCCAGTCGATCCGGTCCTGCGCGTCGGCCTGCACCTGCAACGCCGACAGGACCCGGTCCCAGGTGCCGTCAGCGGCCCACCGGTAGTGCCGCCGATGCACCGTCTGCCAGGAACCGAACCCGGCCGGAAGGTCCCGCCAAGGGATTCCCGTCCGCAGGCGGAAGACGATGCCCTCCACGATCGGCCGGTGCGGCCGACACGGCGGCCCCATCGGACCTTTCACCGCCGGCAGCAACGGCTCGATCCGCGCCCACATCTCATCGCTCAACACCGCACGGGACGTCATGTCCCGACCATTAACCCTGCGGCACGCTCAAGACGTGAGACACGCCCTAGTCGCGGGGTCGCGACCCGATGGTCACCGGCGTGGGTCCGGCGTCCGCCTCGGCGGGGCTGGTGAAGAAGTCGTTGCCCTTGTCGTCGACCACGACGAACGCGGGGAAGTCCTCGACCTCGATCCTCCAGACCGCCTCCATGCCGAGCTCGGGCCACTCGAGCACCTCGACGTGCCGGATGCAGTCCTGCGCCAGCCGGGCCGCCGGGCCGCCAATCGAGCCGAGGTAGAAGCCGCCGTGCGCCTGGCAGGCGTCGGTCACGGCCTGGGAGCGGTTGCCCTTCGCCAGCATGACCAGCGAGCCGCCCGCGGCCTGGAAGCGCTCGACGTAGGAGTCCATCCGGCCTGCGGTCGTCGGGCCGAACGAGCCGGACGCGTAGCCCTCGGGCGTCTTGGCGGGTCCGGCGTAGTAGACGGGCATCTCCTTCATCCACACCGGCATCGGCTCGCCGGCGTCGAGCAGGTCGGCGATCTTGGCGTGCGCGATGTCGCGGGCGACGACCAGCGAGCCGGTCAGGGAGACGCGGGTCTTCACCGGCAGCTGCGACAGCGTCGAGCGGATCTCGGCCATCGGCCGGTCCAGGTCGATCCGCACGACCGGGCCGGCGGCCTCCTCGACCTCGGGCAGGTACTGCGCCGGGTCCTGCTCGAGCTGCTCCAGGAACACGCCCTCTGCCGTGATGCGACCGCGGGCCTGGCGGTCGGCCGAGCAGGAGACCGCGATCGCGACCGGGCAGGAGGCGCCGTGGCGGGGGAGCCGCACGACCCGCACGTCGTGGCAGAAGTACTTGCCGCCGAACTGCGCGCCGATGCCGAGCTCGCGGGTCAGCTGGTGCACCTGCAGCTCGAGGTCGAGGTCGCGGAACCCGTGACCGGTCATCGAGCCGGACGTCGGGAGGCCGTCGAGGTACTTGGCCGAGGCGTACTTCGCGGTCTTGAGCGCGTACTCGGCCGAGGTGCCGCCGACGACGATCGCCAGGTGGTACGGCGGGCAGGCCGCGGTGCCGAGCGCGCCGATCTTCTCGCGCAGGAACGCCATCATCCGGGTCGGGTTGAGGACGGCCTTGGTCTCCTGGAACAGGTAGCTCTTGTTCGCCGAGCCGCCGCCCTTGGCCATGAACAGGAAGTCGTAGGACGAGCCTTTCGTCGCGTAGAGCTCGATCTGCGCCGGGAGGTTGTTGCCGGTGTTCTTCTCGTCCCACATCGTCAGCGGCGCCAGCTGCGAGTACCGCAGGTTCAGCGAGGTGTACGCGTCGTAGATCCCGCGCGACAGGTGCGAGGCGTCGGCGCCGTCGGTCAGCACGTCCTGCCCCCGCTTCGCGCTGATGATCGCGGTGCCGGTGTCCTGGCACATCGGCAGCACGCCGCCCGCGGCGATGTTGGCGTTCTTGAGCAAGTCGAGCGCGACGAAACGGTCGTTCGCCGAGGCCTCCGGGTCGTCCAGGATCCGGCGCAGCTGGGCCAGGTGGGCCGGCCGCAGCAGGTGCGCGATGTCGCGCATCGCGGTGCGGGCGAGCAGCGTCAGGGCCTCGGGATCGACCTGCAGGAACTCCCGGCCGGCACCGCTGACGACCGACACGCCCTCGGTGGTGAGGAGCCGGTACGGCGTCTCGTCCGGTCCGGTGGGCAGCAGGTCGGAGTACGCGAACTCGGGCACGGATCGTCCTTCGCAAGGGCGGGAGGGAGGCCTCGTCAGCGTACGAGGGGGCTGAAGGTGTCGGCCGTCACGTGTCGAAACCAGCAGCGTGCTGATCCCCCGACTGCTCGTGGCGGCCCTCGTCCTGGGGGCCGCAGCCCCCGCGGCCGCGGCCCGGCTGGTGCCCGAGCAGGTGCCCGACCGGCTGCCGCTCGTCTCCGAGACCCTGACGCGCGCCGGCGTCGTGCTGGCCCCGCGGTCCGACCGGACCCCCTCCGTCAAGGTCGTCGACGGCCGGGTCGACGACTGGGCGGGAGCCCCGACCCTGCTCGGCGGCACCAGCCGGTACGACGCCGGGGAGCTGGTCCACACCGACTACCTGTTCGACGACTGGGGCGCCGACGACGGCGAGGACGCGCAGCGGCTGCAGCTGCTCGGGCCCGCGTACGAGGCGGAGGAGCGCACCCGCCGGCTGGACCAGCTGTTCCAGGCGGCCGGTGACCAGTTCGACGCGCCGCGCCCCGTCGGCACCGCCGACCACTACGGCGACGGGCAGCGTGGCCAGGCCGACCTGCGCGAGGTCCGCTTCGCCGCCCGCGGCGGGCGCGTGTCCTTCCTGGCCCGGACGACCACGCTGACCGATGCCCGCGCCCTGGGCGTGCTGCTGCTGGTCGACCGCGGCGGGGCGGCGCGGACCCGCGAGGTCGGCTTCGGCACCGGACTGACGACCTCGGTCTTCGACACGGCCGTGCTGCTGCGGAGCACCGGCGCGACCGCCCGCGACCTGGCGACCGGCCGGCCGGT
>JAOPVV010000256.1 GCA_025966005.1 Frankiales bacterium | reverse complement strand
CGACGCGCACGCCACGTCGACCCCGCTCGGCGACCTCGCCGAGGCCCGGGCGCTAAACCTGGCGCTCGGCAAGGCCCGTCCGCCCGTCACCGCCCCGAAGTCCTGCACCGGGCACCTGCTCGGCGCGGCCGGTGCGGTCGAGGCGATCGCCGCGGTCCTGGCGCTCAAGAGCGGCCGCATCCCGGCCGTCCGCAACCTCGACGACCCGGACGACGACGCCGACCTCGACGTCGTGCGCACCGTGGTCCGCGAGCACGCCCACGACGTCGCGCTGTCGACCTCGTTCGGCTTCGGCGGGCACGACGTGTCGCTGGTGCTGACGCGATGACCTCCCTCCTCAGCGCGCCGCCGGCAGCGCAGGCCCGTCACCGCCTTGAGGTGCTGCTCGACGACCTGGTGGTCCTCGAGCACGCTGACGGCGTGGTCGTCGGCCGCGGCAAGGTCGGCGGGACCGAGATACTCGCGTTCGCCACCGACGCCACCGTCCAGGGCGGCGCGCTCGGCGGCGAGAGCTGCCGCGCGATCGCCGCCGTCACCGACCGGGCCGTCGAGCTCGGCCTGCCGATCGTCGGCATCTGGCACTCCGGCGGTGCCCGCCTGCGCGAGGGGGCCGGTGGCCTGGACGCCGTCGCCCGCGTGTTCTCCGCCCAGGTCCGCGCCAGCGGCCGGGTGCCGCAGATCTCCGTGGTGCTCGGCCCGGCGGCCGGCGGCGCGGCGTACGGCCCCGCGCTCACCGACGTCATCGTCCTCGGGCCGCAGGGCCGCGTGCTGGTCACCGGCCCGGACGTCGTCCGCAAGGTCACCGGCCAGGACGTCGACGCCGAGCGCCTCGGCGGCCCCGACACCCACAGCCGCAGCGGAGTCGTGCACGTCGTCGCCTCGAGCGATACCGACGCGCTGCACCGGGCCCGCCTGCTGGTCGACCTGCTCGGACGCCAGGGCCAGGTCGACCTGCGCCGCTCGGCCGGTCCCGACCCGGCCGCGGTCGTCCCGAGCGAGCACCGGCTGTCCTACGACATGACCGCCGTCGTCGACGCCGTGCTGGACGAGGGCACCTTCCTCGAGCTGCAGCCCGGCTGGGCGCCGAACGTCATCACCGGTCTGGGCCGGCTCGCCGGCCGCACCGTCGGCGTCGTCGCCAACAACCCCGTCCGGCTCGCCGGCTGCCTCGACGCCGCCAGCGGCGACAAGTCCGGCCGCTTCGTGCAGTGGTGCGACGCGCACGGCGTCCCGCTGGTGTTCCTCGTCGACGTGCCCGGCTACCTGCCGGGCGTCGAGCAGGAGGACGACGCGGTCGTCCGCCGCGGCGCGAAGCTGCTGCACGCCTACGCCGCCTGCGTCGTCCCGCGCCTGACGGTCGTGCTGCGCAAGAGCTTCGGTGGCGCCTTCATCGCCATGGGCTCGCGCGGCCTGGGCGCCGACGCGGTCCTCGCCTGGCCCGGTGCGGCCGTCGACGTCATGGGCGCCGTCGCCGCCATCGAGGTGCTCCACAAGCGCGAGCTCGCCGCCGAGCCCGACCCGCAGCGGCGCGCCGACCTGGTGCTCCGCCTGTCGGCCGCGCACGAGGCCACCACCGGTGGGCTCGCCGCAGCGCTCAACTGCGGCGCGGTCGACGAGGTCGTCGAGCCCCGTGACACCCGGCGTCGACTGGTCGAGGTGCTCGCGTCGCTGTCGGGCTCCGAGACCGGCGAGCGGCGTGGCACGCACCGCAACCCGCCCCTGTGAGCGCGGCGAGCCCGTCTGCCACGCTGCCCCCCGTGCTGCAGTCCGGCCGGGTCGCGGGGGTCGACTTCACCGTGCTCGGTGACGGCGACGGCCCGGTCACCGTCTTCGCGCACGGGCTGGGCGGCACCAGCGGCGAGACGCGGCCGCTGGCGCTCAAGGCCCCCGGCACGCGGGTGCTCCTGACCTTCCGGGGTCACGGCGCCAGCGACGCGCTGGTCGACGGCTGGGACTACGACGTCCTAGCCGAGGACCTGCTGGCCGTCGCCGACCACGTCGGCGCTGAGGCCTGCGTCGGGCTCTCGCTCGGCTGCGGCGCGCTGCTCCGTGTCCTGCGCGACCAGCCCGACCGGTTCGCCCGGCTCGCGATGATCATGCCGGCCGCCCTCGACTCCGCCCGCACGGACGGCGCGACCGTCCGGCTCGAGCAGCTGGGGGCGGCGATCGACCGCGGCGACGTCGAGGCCGTCACCGCGCTGCTGATGACCGAGGTCCCCGCGGCCCTGCGCGAGCGCAAGGCCGTTCCCCTGCTCCTGGCCCGGCGCGCCGCCGAGCTGGTGCAGCGGCCGGCGCCGGTGCCGCGCACCGCCGACCGTCCGCTGGCCGACCGCTCCGTGCTCTCGGCCGTCACCGCACCGACACTGGTCGTCGGGCAGTCCGACGACCGGCTGCACCCGCTCGAGCTCGCCCGCGAGGTGGCCGCCGCGCTGCCGAACGCCGAGCTGCTGGCCCTGCCCGAGGGCGGGGTCTTCTGGACCTGTGCCGCCCAGGCGCAGGCCGCTCTCGCCGCCCACCTGGAGGACTCCTGATGCCCGCCACCGGATCCGACCTGCTCAAGGGGAAGCGCCTGCTCGTGACGGGCGTGCTGACCGACCGCTCGATCGCCTTCGGCGTCGCGCGCCTGGCCGCCGAGCAGGGCGCGACGGTCGTCCTGTCGTCGTTCGGCCGCGGCGCGTCCATCACCGCCCGGATCGCCAAGCGGCTGCCCGGCACCCCGCCGATCGTCGAGCTCGACGTCACCTCCGAGGAGCACCTCGCGGCGCTCCCGGCGGCGCTCGGCGAGCACGTCGACGGCCTCGACGGCGTCGTGCACGCGATCGGCTTCGCGCCGGCCAGCTGCCTCGGCAACGGCCTGCTCGACACGCCCTGGTCGGACGTCGCGACCGCGCTGCAGATCTCGACCTGGTCCTACGCCGCGCTGGCCCGCGCCTGCCTGCCGATGATGCCCCCCGGCTCGTCCTACGTCGGCCTGGACTTCGACGCCTCCGTCGCCTGGCCCGCCTACGACTGGATGGGCGTCGCCAAGGCCGGCCTGGAGTCGGCCAACCGCTACCTGGCCCGCGACCTCGGCGCACACGGCGTCCGCAGCAACCTGGTCGCCGCCGGCCCGCTGCGCACCATGGCCGCCAAGTCGATCCCCGGCTTCTCGAGGTTCGAGGAGGTCTGGGGCGAGCGCGCGCCGCTGGGCTGGGACGTCGACGACACCGAGCCCGTCGCGCAGGCCTGCGTCGCGCTGCTGTCGGACTGGTTCCCGGCCACGACCGGCACGATCGTCCACGTCGACGGAGGGTTCCGCGCCGTCGGCGCCTGACCGTTCGGCCCCGTGGACTCAGGGTGCGGGCAGAACTGGCCGACAGACAGACGTGACCCCTGCCCCGGCGCCCTCGGCCGACCCCGGCCTGACCGGGCTCGTCGGCGTGGCCCGGGAGCTGTACGGGGCCGACAGCGCCTGCCTCGTGCTGGTCGACGTCGCGGGCGGGCAGCGGACCCTGGTCGCCTGCGGCAGCCCTGACGGGGTGGCGGACGAGGACCTGGTGGCGCGCGTCGTCGCCGAGGCCGACGTCGTCGCGGCGGTCGACCGGCCGGAGCTGCCCGTGGGCTCCTGGGCGGGGGCGCCGCTGCTCGACCCCACCGGACGGGTCATCGGCGTGCTGGCGATCAGCACCAGCCGGCCCGACCCGCTGCCGCAGGACCGGCTCTCGGGCCTGCGCGTCGTCGCCGAGGCCGTGCTGGCCCGGCTCGACCAGCTGGTCCCGGTCCCGGCTCCCGCCGCCGTGCGGCCCACCCGCACCCCCGAGCGCAGTCCCGGACCGGGCGCCGCGCTGGTCGACCGCGACCGCCTGCTGCGCACCGCCGACTCCGCGCTGGCCGAGCTGCGCTCCTGCGGCGAGGGCTCGGCCGCCGCCCTCGTCCTGACCGTCCAGCCCGGCCGGTCGCCGCTGCCGAGCGACATCCACGGCGCCGACCTCGTCCGCCGGCTGCGGGCCCAGCTGCGCCCCGGCGACCTACTG
>JAOPVV010000237.1 GCA_025966005.1 Frankiales bacterium | reverse complement strand
CTGGCCGCCGGGACGTACGCCGTGGTGCTCGCCGGCCGCGACGGCCTGGGCCGACCGGTGGTGCTGTCCACGGTCGTGGCGGTGCTCGCCCTGGCGGCCTTCGGCGTCGTCGAGAGGCGGACGTCCGACCCGGTCGTGCCGCTCGCGCTGCTGCGGCAGCGCTCGTTCGTCGGCGCCACCGTCGGGGCCTTCGCCGCCTCGCTGGCGGTGTTCGTGCTGCTGGTGTTCCTGTCGCTGTTCCTGCAGCTGGTCGAGCAGCGCGACGCGCTGCCCTCGGCCGTCCGGCTGCTGCCCCTGACGGTGGCGCTGGTGGTCGTCGCGCCGCTGGCCGGGCGCTGGGCGTCAGCGCGTGGCCCGCGTCCGCCGGTGGTGCTCGGGCTCGTGCTGTCGGCCCTCGGCGTCGCGCTGACCGGGCTGCGGCTGCAGCAGGACATGCCGGACCTCGAGCTCGCGCTGCTGCTCGGGCTCTGCGGCCTCGGGATCGGCCTGACCACGGCGCCGGTCGTCACGGCCTCGCTCGACGCGGTCGCGCAGACCCGCTCGGGGCTGGCGGCGGCGTCGGTCAACGTCGCCCGCGAGCTCGGCGGGGTCGTCGCCGTCGCCGGCCTGGGCGCGCTGGTCGTCGCGCGGCTCGGCAGCGACCTGACCTCCCGGCTGCTGTCGCTGGGCGTGCCGGGATCGCGGTCGGACGCGCTCGTCGAGGCGCTGCTGCGCGGGGCCTCGCAGCGCGAGGTCGTCCGGCTGTCGGACGGGCAGGTGCCGCTCGGCACGCTGCTGCAGCTGCGGGGGGCGGCCGAGGCGTCCTACGTCGACTCGGTGCAGGTCGCGCTGGTCGGCGCCGCGGTGGTGCTGACGCTGTCGGCCGCGGCCTGCGTCCGGCTGCTACAACCCCGCGTGCACCAGCTCCACGACGCGTAGCAGCTTGTCGGGGTCGGTCTCCGGCAGGACGCCGTGGCCCAGGTTGAACACGTGGCCCTCGGCCGCCTTGCCCTCCTCGAGCGTCTCCCGGACCTTGCGGGCGATCACGTCGTCGGGCGCGAAGACCAGCGTCGGGTCGAGGTTGCCCTGGACTGCCTTGCCCGGGCCGATGCGCGGGACGGCCTCGGACAGCGGGACCCGCCAGTCGACGCCGACGACGTCCGCGCCGGCCTGGCCCATGTCGTGCAGCAGCTCGCCGGTGCCGACGCCGAAGTGGATCCGCGGGACGTCGCTGACCGCCGCCAGCACGCGGGCGCTGTGCGGCTGGACGTAGGCGCGGTAGTCCTTGGCCGGCAGCGCGCCGACCCACGAGTCGAACAGCTGGACGGCGCTCGCACCGGCGTCGATCTGCACCCGCAGGAACGCCAGCGTGATCGTCGCCAGGCGGTCGAGCAGGTCGGCCCACAGCTCGGGCTGGCCGTACATCAGCGCCTTGGTGGCGGCGTGGTTCTTGCTCGGACCGCCTTCGACGAGGTAGCTGGCGAGGGTGAACGGCGCGCCCGCGAAGCCGATCAGGGGTGTGCTGCCGAGCTCACCGACCAGGTTGCGCACCGACTCGGTGATGTACGGGACGTCCTCGGGCGTCAGGGCCCGCAGCCGCTCGAGGTCCTGCGCGGAGCGGATCGGCTGGGCGACGACCGGACCGACGCCCGGGACGATGTCGAGGTCGACGCCGATCGCCTTGAGCGGCACCACGATGTCGGAGAAGAAGATCGCCGCGTCGACGCCGTAGCGCCGGACCGGCTGGAGAGTGATCTCGGTGACCAGGTCGGGCGTGGCGCACGCGTCGAGCATCTGGTTGCCCTCGCGCAGCTTGCGGTACTCGGGGAGCGCCCGGCCCGCCTGCCGCATGAACCAGACGGGGGTGTGGGGGACCGGCTCGCGCCGGCAGGCCTTGAGGAACGCGGAGTCGTGGGTGCTCATCGGGAGCATCCTCCCAGACCGGTGCGGGCGCGCCTCCCCGGAACTGTCAGGGGCGCGTGGCACCGTCGTCCGCAGTCGAGGTGCGGAGGCCCTGAGGTGTTCGAGATGCGCTGGTGTGCAGGTTGTCAGGACGAGCGGGGCTTTGAGGCGCCGCCGTGCGAGGACGGCCACGGGCTCGACTGCCTCGATCTCGCGTGCGTCGAGTGCGGCCACGCGATCGTCGTCGGCCTGATGGGCTCCGACGACGTGCTCCTCGTCGCGTACGCGGCTGCCTGACGCTCCCCCGGTTGTCTAGCGTGGGGGCCATGTCGCTCCCGCGCCTCCCCCTCCTGGCCGGCCTGCTGCTGGTGCTGGCCTGCGGCTGCAGCGTCGAGGACGCCCCGTCCGCCGCGGTCGCCTCCGGCCCACCCGTGAGCCGGGCTCCCGAGGCGCAGGACCCCTGCACGCAGCTCGCGCTGACACGCCTCGACGGTCAGCTCGGCGCCGAGCCGTCTGCCGGGCCCGAGGAGACCGTCCGCGCCAACGAGGTCGTCGCCGAGTTCGTCGAGGCGTACGACGCGGTGCTCGTGGACTCCGGGGTCGAGGCCGCCCGCGCGGCGGTCGCGGCGGACGTCGCCGCCGCCTGCCAGATCCCCGCCGGCCAGGGCAACGTCATCGAGATCCCCGTCGAGCAGGAGCCGGCGGCCTCGCCGACCAGCTGATGCTCGGGCGTACGGTCGGTGCGTGGAGCAGCGCATCAGCCTGATCACCCTCGCCGTCCGTGACGTGGACCGCGCGCGCGACTTCTACGCGGCCATGGGCTGGCGCGGCCAGACGGTGGAGGGCACGGTCTTCTTCCAGGCCGGCGGCTCGGCCCTGGTGCTGTGGAGCCGCGACCTGCTGGCGGCCGACGCCGGCGTCGCCCTGGCGGATGCCCCGGGACCCGTTGCACTGGCCCAGAACGTCCGCTCGCCCGCTGACGTCGACAAGGTGCTCGCCGCGGCGGTGACTGCCGGCGCAACGGTGACCTCGCCCGCGGCGACGACCTTCTACGGCGGCTACGCCGGCTACTTCGCTGACCCTGACGGGCACGTCTGGGAGATCGCGCACAACCCCGGGTTCACCCTCGCCGACGACGGTTCCCTGGTGCTGCCCGACTTCGGGACCTAGCCGGCGAGCACCTGTTCGCGCAGGACGTCACCGTACCCGCGTGACGGGCGAGCTCCTCCATCATGTGGACGTAGATCCAGCGCAGGGTCAGCGGTCTGCGCCGGTCGTGCAGCGCCAGGTCGTCCAGCCCGTACGCCGCGGCGGCGGTCCGGTCGGAGTCGGCCCACGCCTGCCGTAGGCCGCCGTCACCGACGCGATCGAGTCGTCGTCGGTCAGCACGAAGCTGTCGTCGATCTCTTCCGGCAGCCCCACCTGCGCCCGGGTCCACCCGGCCAGCGCGACGTCGAACCAGACCCGCTCGGCCGCGTGCTTGACCAGCCCGAGCAGCGTCGTCAGCGACGGCACCAGCCGCCGCCGCGCCTGCTCCTGCGTCAGCCCGTCCAGCAGGTGCACGATCTCCAGCCGGTTGTCGTGCAGGAACGCCTCGAGCTGCTCGCGCTCGGGGCCCGTCAGGGTGATCGCGGTGCGGGAGGGCTCGTCCATGGCGGGAGCGTAGGTCGGTGGCGGTGGCCTGGCGTGCTTCGCGGGTCACGGGTCAGCCCCGCCCTCGTTCCGGTCGACGCAGCAACGGCCGACAGGGCCCCGCCAGCCACCGGGTCGACCCCGCCCTCGTGCCGGCCCATCCGCTGACCCCCCTCGACATCACTCACCGCTTCTGCCGGGGACGGACGGTGGTTCGTGTGCGACCCGAGGCGCCGGCAGCTGCAGGACGCCTGGGGACTCGCCGCGGTCCGGCGGCGCTGCAGCCGTCCCGCGTCCGTCCGGGCTGGGCCGTCCGCGCGGCCGTTCTCGCTCTGCAGTTCCTGCTCGCCGAGCGACGGCGCTCATCACGTGCCCAGAACACCTGGCCTCCCGACGCGCCCCGGCGAGGTCCGGCGGTAGTGCTCAGGCGGCCCAGCGGTACGGGTCGTCGAGGGCGAGTCCCCAGCCGTCGCTGTTGATCCGCTCGTACGGGTCGTCGCGGTCCCCGTCGGTGTCGTCGTTCTCGTGGGGGTCGTCGGCGCGCAGCCGGTCAGCGGTGCCGTCGAGCCAGGCGAGGTCGGTGCTGGCGTCCTCGTCGTCGTACGGGTCGCCCTGCCCGGTCTCCTCGGGCAGCGCCATCGCCGGCCGGACCGCGGCTGCGGGCGGCTGGTGCTGCGAGGGGCTGAGCCAGCGCCAGCCGGTCGGGCTGGTCCAGACGACCTCGCTGCGCTGTCCGCGGCTCTTGTGCATGAGCAGCTGCTTGAGGCGGTGGTGGTGCCGGCAGGCTGGTCCGACGTTGCACCCGCACGTCGGGCCGTACGGGTACGCGAGGTCGTGGTCGAGGTCGCAACCGGCCGAGCGGTGTCCGCAGGCCGGCCACTCGCAGCGCGGCGCCCGGACCCGCAGCAGCCGGGACAGCCGGGTCGGCACCCGGTATGGACCGGGCGTGCCGATCGGGTGCGGGTGCTCGAGCAGCCGCGGACGGGCCGGCACGGGCCGGTGGAACGGCGAGACGGTCAATCGGTCGTCGGCGTCACCACCAGTCGATGCGAAGGGCCCCGAGGGCGGTGCCGGTTGCGCGACGCCCGATGGTGCGTCGTGATCGTCGGGATGTCTTGGCTGCCACGCCCCCGGGGGCAGCCCGGCGAGCCGCAGCAGGGCCTGCCGGACGGCCCCGGCGTCGCGGCGGGGTGGCTTCTCGGTCTGATGGCCGATCGCGAGGGGGTGTCAGCGTTGCTGTGTAAGGACGTGACGTGGTGATGGTGTCAGACCCGGTCGAGTCGGCCGGGGAACATGATGTCGAACTGGTTGAGCGCGAGCTTCCAGTTGTAGTTGGAGCGTCCTCCTCGGCCTTCACGGCCGCGGATGTCGGTGCGG
>JAOPVV010000209.1 GCA_025966005.1 Frankiales bacterium | reverse complement strand
CGTGGTCTGGGCGGTGGTGCGCGGGACGACGGCCTGCGGTCCGGTCGCGGGCGTCGTCAGGGGGGCGGTGGCCGGCGAGGTGACCGGGCCGGTGAGCGGACCGGTCAGCGGCGCCGTGACGGGCGCGAGTGGGGCGGCGACCGGGGCCGGGACCGCAGGGAGCGGCAGGGCGGGGGCGTCGCTGCTGGGGACGCCGAGCACCTCGGCCACCGAGTCGACAACCTGCTGGAGCGGCGCGGGGAGCGTGGGCGCAGGCGCGGGGGAGGCGGTCGGGGCGGTCGACGCCGTCGGGAGGACCACCTGCACGACGGGGTCGAGGGCGGTCGTGACGACGCCGGTGACGGGGGACAGCGGCACGGTCAGCCCTGACAGCGGGTCGTCCAGGGCGAAGGCCGGGCCGCCGGCCAGCGCCAGGGCCACGGTGGCGGCTGCCACGGTCGCGGTCCGTCGGGTGGTCGCTCGCAGGGTCATTCGCGCCTCCAGGTGGGTCGCCCGCCGATCGGGGGGTCGGTCGGGTCCTGCCCGGATCAACGACGGGCAGTGCTGTTGGTCACTGCTCCGATCGGATGAACGTGCACGGCGAGGTCGGAACCGGTCAGAGGTCCGTCGTGCACACTGTGGCCGTGGCAGGCGACGCGACGACGGTGATCCGCCCCAGTGCCGTCCTCGACGAGCGCGCCGCCCGGGCCGTGGTCAGCGAGCTGGAGTACCGCGACGTCGCCCGCGGCGGGGTCTGGAGCGCCAGCTCGGGCGTCTGGCAGCGCTACGACGTCCCGTGGGACGGCGTCGGCGGCACCCGCGGCGCCTCCAAGCTGGTCGGCACGGTGGCGGCCGTCTACGGCACCCCCGGCAAGTACGACATCACGATCTACCGGGTGACGACCACCGAGCACGGTCGCAGCGTGGGCTGGGGCGTCGACGCCCTCTGCGACGACGCGCTGCAGTACGCCGGGCTGACGCTGGAGACCTGCCCGCGGGTGGCCCTGGTCGCGCCGCCGCTGCCCGACCCCTTCCGCCGCTAGTCCGCTGCAGGCGCTGGTCGCCTACGGGCGGTAGTCGCGGGGCACCCGGCGCAGGTCGGCCGGACGGACCTGCGCCCGCGGCGCGACCTTCGTCCCGCGCCACCACCGCAGCACCGTCGTGAGCGACCACCAGCTGACGACCGCGACCAGGACGACGAGCAAGAACGCCGCCACGACGCCGAGCGGGCCGTGGGCGGACAGGGCGACGACGGCCGCCGCGAGCATCAGCAGGGGCGCCGCGAGCAGCAGCGGCGCGAAGAGCGTCACCGGGCCAGGGTGAGGCACCGTGCCCCGTCGTGCACGACGGGGGAGCGGGAGGAAGGATCGGGGCGTGACCGCTCCCCGCTCCGACGACACCAGCTACGACGGCATCGACGTCCGCCCCCTGCAGGCCCCGCCCGTCGACGCCCTGCTGCTGGTGTCGTTCGGAGGCCCTGAAGGGCCGGACGACGTGCTGCCCTTCATGGAGAACGTGACGCGCGGGCGCGGCATCCCCACCGCGCGGCTCGAGGAGGTCAGCCGGCACTACCTCGACCTGTTCGGCGGCGTCTCGCCGATCAACGCGCAGGCCCGGGCGCTCAAGGCGGCGCTCGAGGCCGAGCTGGCGGCGTCCGGTCCGGATCTCCCGGTCTACTGGGGCAACCGGAACTGGGGCCCGTACCTGGTCGACGCGGTGCGCCGGATGACCGACGACGGCGTGCGGCACGCCCTGGCCGTGGTGACCAGCGCCTTCCCGTCCTACAGCGGCTGCCGGCAGTACCGCGAGGACTGGTGGCGCGCCCGAGCCGAGGTCCCGGGGGCGCCGCTGATCAGCAAGCTGCGCCACTACTGGGCCGAGGACGGCTTCCTGCAGCCGGTGGCCGACAACGTGGCCGCCACGTCGCCGGCGCCGGGGGCGCGGCTGGTCTTCACGGCGCACTCGATCCCGACCTCGATGGCCGTGTCCAGCGGCCCGCCCGACGTCGACGGCGCGTACGTGTCGGCGCTGCGCGAGGCCGCGGCGTCCGTCGTGTCGCGGCTGGACGGCGCGTGGGAGTGGGACCTGGTGTTCCAGTCGCGCAGCGGCCCGCCGCAGGTCCCGTGGCTCGAGCCGGACGTCGGCGACCACCTGCTGGCGCTGCACGCGGCCGGGGTGCGCGAGGCGGTGATGGTCCCGATCGGGTTCACCAGCGACCACGTCGAGGTGCTCTACGACCTCGACACCCAGGCGCAGGCGCAGGTCGCCGGGCTCGAGGGGTTCACGGCCAAGCGCGCCGCGACCGTCGGCACCGACCCGCGCTTCGTCGCGATGCTGCGCTCGCTGGTCGTCGAGCGCCTCGCCGGGCAGGAGCGGCGGTCGCACGGGGCGCTCGCCACCCATGACCGCTGCCCGGTCGGCTGCTGCCCGGCTCGGGTCCGCCGCGGCTGAGCCCTCCCCTCTCACGAGCGTCGGGCGCACTAGCGTCGGGCCGCATGGCTCACGAGTGGTGGCGCGACGCGGTCGTCTACGAGGTCTACGTCCGGTCCTTCGCGGACTCCGACGGCGACGGGGTCGGCGACCTCGAGGGCGTGCGGCAGCACCTGCCGCACCTGGTCTCGCTCGGCGTCGACGCGCTGTGGCTGACGCCGTTCTACCCGTCGCCGATGGCCGACCACGGCTACGACGTGGCCGACTACTGCGACGTCGAGCCCGTCTTCGGCGACCTCGCCGGCTTCGACCGGCTGCTCGGCGACGCCCACGCCGCCGGGTTGAAGGTGATCGTCGACGTGGTGCCGAACCACACGTCGTCCGCGCACCGCTGGTTCCAGGAGGCGCTGGCGGGCGACCCGGCGGCGCGGGCGCGCTACGTCTTCCGCGAGGGCGTCGACGGCGGGCCGCCGAACAACTGGCCGTCGGTGTTCGGCGGTCCGGCGTGGACGCAGCTGCCCTCGGGCGAGTGGTACCTGCACCTGTTCGACGCCGGCCAGCCCGACCTCGACTGGACGAACGGGGACGTGCACGAGGAGTTCCTGCGGATCCTGCGCTTCTGGCTGGACCGCGGGGTCGACGGCTTCCGGATCGACGTCGCGCACGCGCTGCACAAGAACATGAGCCTGGACGACGCCGCCGACGTCGAGTCGGCGCACCTCACGCGCGGGGTCGTGTGGGACCGCGACGAGGTGCTCGACGTCTACGAGGCGTGGCGGGCGCTGCTCGACGGCTACGACGGCGACCGGATGCTGGTCGGCGAGGTGTTCCTGTTCGACGTCCCGAGGATCTCCGAGTACGTCTCGGACGCGCGGCTGCACCAGGCCTTCAACTTCACCGTCATGAAGACCGAGTGGGGCGCCGCCGGGCTGCGCGAGACGGTCGAGGCGGCCCTGGAGCACTTTCACCCGGGGACGTGGGTGCTGTCGAACCACGACCTGGTCCGGCACGTCACCCGCTACGGCGGCGGCTCGCTCGGCCGCCGTCGCGGGCTCGCCGTGACCGGCTTCCTGCTCGGCCTGCCGGGCTCGCCGTACCTCTACCAGGGGGAGGAGCTCGGGCTGGACGAGGCGGTCGTGCCCGAGGCCCAGCGTCAGGACCCGATGTGGCACCGCAGCGGGGGAGCGCTGCCCACGCGCGACGGGTGCAGGACGCCGATGCCCTGGAGCGCCTGCGGTCCGGGCCTGGGCTTCACCACCGGCGAGTCGTGGCTGCCCTTCGGGACGGACGCCGCGGCCCTGGCCGTCGACGTGCAGGAGGGCGACCCCGCGTCGACCTTGTCGACCTACCGCCGCCTGCTGGCCTCACGCCGCGCACTGCTCGCGTCCGGCCTGCCGGACGAGGTGGCCCTGCTGCCGACGGCGCCGGACGTGCTGGCCTACCGGCGAGGGGGGCTGCTCGTCGTGCTCAACACGGCGACGGAGGCGGTGCAGGTCGAGGTCGACGCGACGGGCGTCGTGGAGGCGACGGCCGCCGGCGCCGTGCTCTCCGACGGTGTCGTCACGGTGCCGGCGGCGACGACGGTGTGGCTGCGCTCCGGCTGAGGTGCGTGCTCGGGCCCGTCAGCCAGCGGGGCCGAGCGCTTGATCGGGCCGGGCGCCGTACGGCCGGCGCCGGCTTCGCCGCACGGGCAGACGTGGTCGCCTGCCGACCACCCAGGGCGAGGGGCCAAGCCGTCGCCGACCACCCAGGGGCGCGGCGTCACGCTCGTACCTCGGCGCCACGGCGCCACGGCGACAGGGGACGCGCCGTGTCACGCACCCGCGCCTCGCCTGCGCCGCCGCAGTCCACAGATGCCGCAGGACCCTTGACGGTCGCACGACCCCTGTGACGTCCGAGCCGTGAGAACCGCTGTGCTGCAGTTGGATCGCTGTCCACAGGGCTTGTCAGCTGGTCGGCCGCATGAGAGGATCGAACACACGGTCGAACGAAGGGGGGCGGGCATGGCGCTGGCCGAGGAGTGGTGCGAACGTCCTGCGCCGCCCTCGGACGGCGTCGAGGTCGACCCCTTCACCGGACTGCCCCTCGGGCGGCCGGACCCTCGGCCACCTGTGTTCTCGAAGGGTCGTCCGAGCCGTTCCGTCCTCGTCCGTGAGCCGGGCCTGAGGGGGTCACCCGTCTCGGTCCGTCCGGACGGCTGGCGTCCACTGCGCGGCACGGCTCCCACCGGTCCCACGGCCCGCCTCGTCGAGGCGGTCTGCGAGCTGGCCGGTCAGCTCCCCGCCGACCTGCCAGGTCCGCGTGCCCTGGAGGAGGCGAGGGTCCTGCTGGAGCAGTGCGAACGGCTGCGGGTGGTCGTCCTGGCCAGACTCGCCGACGTCCAGGTCCGAGGGCTGCACGCGCTGGACGACGCTCCGTCGACGTCGACCTGGGTCGCCCGTCAGGGCACCTCCCTCGACGCCGGCGAGGTGGCGCTGGCCAAGCGGCTCGGCCGCTGTGCGCAGGTCGCCGCGGCGCTCGACGCGGGGCGGCTGACCATCGCCCAGGCGCGCAAGGTGGCAGCCGCCGTCGGCACGCTGCGGCGCCACGTCGACCGTCCCGACGGCCTCGTCGACGGGCACGACGGCGAGACCGTCGTTGCGAACGTGGTGCTCGACGGCGTCAGGCAGGTGGTCTGCGAGGCGCTGGGCGGTCTCGACGACGACGACCCGCGGCTGCTGTCGCTCATGACCCGCGCCGGTGAGGTCGCGCAACGCCCAGTCAGTCAGCTCGACCGGCTCAGCGCAGCGTTCGTCCTCGTGGCCGAGCACGTCGACCAGGGCGTCCTGACCAGCTCGCTCGGGCGACTGCTCGACGCCGTCCTCCCTCTCGCGCTCGACGAGCGCTCCTCGGACGCGCACGACGCCCGCGGCTTCACGATGGTCCGCAAGCCCGGCGGCGGGTGGACCGTGGTCGACGGCGACCTCGACGACGAGTGCGGCGAGCTGCTCCACACCGTCCTGGCCGCGGAGATGGCGGTCGACGCCGACTCGCCGGCCGACACCGCCGGCTACGAGGACCTGCGGGCGCAGGGCTGGGAGGGCGGCGACCCCCTGCCTGCCGACGAGCCCGGCCACACCGACGCGGGTCCCCGGTCGAAGCGGCAGCAGCGCCACGACGCCCTGCGCAACGCGCTGCGGCGTCAGCTCGACAGCGGGCTGCTCGGCCTGCGCGACAAAGTCGCGCCGCACCTGTCGGTGACGGTCAGCCGCGAGGCGCTCGACGCCGAGCCGGGAGCCCTGCCGGCGGTCACGGCGTCAGGCGCGACCCTGCCGCTCGCGCTCGTCCGGCGCTGGGCCTGCAGCAGCAGCCTCACCCGGTTCGTCATGAGCCTGGGGGGCAGGGCCATCGCGACGTCCCACACGCAGCGCACCCTCACGGGGCACGAGCGGCGCGCCAAGCGCATCGAGACCGGCGGTCGCTGCCAGGGGGCCGGCTGCTCGCACGGACCGGGCGCGGTGCTGGTGCCGCACCACGGCAACCCGTGGGCGACGACCGGGACCACGAGCCTCGCCGACACCGTCATCCTCTGCCTGCAGACGCACCGCCAGGTGCACAGCGGCCAGGTCATCCGGTTGCGGGACGGACGCCGGCTCGGCCCGAACGGGTGGCTGCCCGACCCGGGCGGGTGACCGGGCTGAGCACCGTCGTCCCTGGTCGTCGGCAGCCTGGGGCTCCGACGGCAAGAAGCAGCTGTGGGGCGGCGAGTTCGGCAGGTGCACCGCTCGCTTCGGCGACGGCCGGATGGTGACCTCAGCCCGGACGAGTAGCGCGGTCGGGCCAGCCGACCCGGGCAGGGCGGTCGGGTCGCCGGGCTGGGCGGGGCGGTCGGGCCAGCCGACCCGGGCAGGGCGGTCGGGTCGCCGGGCTGGGCAGCCTGGCACCGGGTCAGCCATCAGCCGGCGTCGGCGGCGTCGGCGGCCTCGACCTCCTCGCGGGGGATCCCGAGCAGGAACAGCACCGCGTCGAGGAACGGCACGGACAGGGCGGCGTCGGCGGCCTCGCGGACGACGGGCTTGGCGTTGAAGGCGATGCCGAGGCCGGCCGCGGCCAGCATGTCGAGGTCGTTGGCGCCGTCACCGATCGCGACGGTCTGGGCCATCGTCACGCCCTCGAGCGCCGCGAAGTCGCGCAACGCCTCCGCCTTGCGGGCCCGGTCGACGACGCGGCCGAGCACCCGTCCGGTCAGGCGCCCGTCGACGACCTCGAGGGTGTTGGACATCGCGTGGTCCAGGCCGAGCTCGGCCTTGAGGTCGTCGGTGACGCAGGTGAACCCGCCGCTGACGATCCCGACCGCGCAGCCGAGGCGCTTGAGCGTCCGCACCAGCGTCCGGCCACCGGGGGTGAGCTGCACCTGCGCCCGCACGGCGTCGACCGCCGACACCGGCAGCCCCTCGAGCAGCGCCACCCGCGCGCGCAGCGACGCCTCGAAGTCCAGCTCGCCGGCCATCGCCTGCGACGTCACCTCGGCGACCTCGTCGAGGCAGCCGGCCTGCGCGGCCAGCATCTCGATGACCTCGCCCTGCACCAGCGTCGAGTCGACGTCCATGACGACCAGGCGGCGCGCCCGGCGCCACAGCGTCGCGGCCTCGACGGCGATGTCGACCCGCTGCGCGACCGCCTCCGCCGCCAGTTCGGTGCGCAGGCGGGCGGTGTCGCCGCCGGAGACCAGCAGGTCGTAGGCCGCGATCGGGTAGGTCGACAGCCGCAGGACCCGCTCGATGTTCGCGCCGCACGACGCCAGCCGGCGGGCGATGCCGGCGAACGCCGCCGGCGCCAGTGGGGCGCCCAGCACCGTGACGTGGTGGCGGTCGGCCGAGGGGACCTCGACCGAGTCGTCCAGGGGGGTGAACTCCACCTCGACGCCGAGCTCGCGCGCCCGGGCCTCGAGGGCTGCGCGCAGGGGCCCGCCGTCCCCGGGGCCCGAGACGACCACGCCGAGCAGCAGCTGGCCGTGCACGACGACCTGCTCGACGTCGTCGAGCAGGGCGCCGTGCTCGGCGAGCACGTCGAACAGCGCCGCGGTCACGCCCGGGTGGTCCCGGCCGGTGACCGTGAGCAGCAAGCTCATGCGGCCAGGCCGTGGGCGTTGTAGGCGGCGACCCGTGCACGGCGCACGAGGCGGGCGAGCTCGCGCAGGGCCTGCTCGCGCCCGGCGGCCTCGCGGGTGTCGATCGCCGCCCCGGTGTCCTGCCCGGCCAGGCTCAGGACGCCCGCGACCTGTCGGGCCTGCACGAGCAGCTGGCGGGCCCGCTGCGGGTAGCTGCCGGGCAGCTCGTCGTCGTCGAGCCCGCGCCGGGTGTCGCGGCGCAGGTCGGCCAGCGCTCCGGCGACGTCCGGGCGCCAGCGGGCGACGTCGAGGTCACGCAGCGCGGTGGCCGCCTCGACCACCCCCCGGCGCAGGTCGTGCTCGGCGTCGTGCAGGAACGGCCCCGGGTCGGGACCGGGGGCGACCACGTCGTAGGCGGTCCAGGTGACGGTGGTGACCGTGCCGTCGAACGGCGACCCGTGCGACTGCAGCGCCGGGACGAGCCCCGTGCCGCTGCCGTCGGGCCGCAGGGCCAGGACGCCCTCCGACGCGGTCAGCGCAGCCGCGGTGAACGGCCCGGGGGCCGGCAGCCCGAGGGCGTCGCCGGGCGCGGGGAGCACGAAGATCGGAAGAGCACACG
>JAOPVV010000206.1 GCA_025966005.1 Frankiales bacterium | reverse complement strand
TCGACCTGGCGGCGCTCCCGGTCGACCCGCAGCGACGGCCGAGGCAGTGCCCGGCCGGTCGCGGCGTCGGTCAGCTCGGCGGTGCCGCCGTGCCAGGTGAGGAACAGCCGGGCAGGCGAGGAGACGCCGGCACCGTGCGGCCAGGCGACCGTCGGGCCGTCGCCGAGCGCGATCACGGCGCCGGCGCGGGCGGCGTCCTTCATCGTGTTCAGGGTGATCCTGAAGGCGGTCTCGCGGGCGAGCGGCTTGACCCGCAGCTCGACCAGGTCGGCGGCGTTGTGGGCGTACACCGGGTCGGTCGGGTAGGTGAACGTGCCGGCGGTGGGGGAGTAGAGGTGGTCGCCGGGCCCGAACGGCGAGCCGGGGTCCGGGACGCCGGTCGCGCCGTGGTCGTCGTGCAGGTAGTCCTGGTAGACCCACTCGCCGTCGCGGTAGGACTGCGCGCCCGAGACCAGCACCGGCGCGGCCCGCCACGGCCCGGTGTTCTCCAGCTGCGGGGCCCGGGGCGCCGGTGCGTAGAGCGCGTCCGGGCCTGGCCGGTGGCCGCTCTGCACCGTCGGCAGCCCGGTCGGGGCCGCGGACGGCCGGCTGGTGGCGGAGACGGCGGCGGTCGAGGCGACGACGCCGACGAGCGCGGTGACGGCTGCGAGGCGCAGGCGGGGGAGCATCGGACCTCCGGGGACGGGACATTGCCGCCTCGTTTCGCCACCGGAGGTGCAGGTTCCTGCCGCTCAGACGTGGTTGCAGAGCTCGAGCTGCCAGCGCCACTCGCTGCGGTCCTGGTGCCACCAGCTGGTGAGCCGTCCGGTCTCGCCTCCGGCGAGCAGCACCAGCCGTCCGGCGTCGGCGTCGGTCGGCCAGAGGTCCTCGAGCTCGACCCGCTCGCCGTGCCGCACCAGCGCGCTCATCGGTCCCTCCGCGCCACGCTCGAGACCGCTCGCCTGCGCGACGACCTGGCCGTCCCCGTCCCGCACCGTCACGTCGACGACGGGCGGCGCGGCGTGCACGAGCACCCGGTCGCCGGCGTCCTCGCGGTCCAGCCTGGTGCGGGTGAACAGCAGTCCGGTCGAGCCCGCGCTCGGGAACCACAGCCCCCAGGTCTCGGTCATCCAGGACGCCTACCCGGAGGTCCTGAGGTCATGACAGGGCGCGACGACGATGATGACCACCCGACCTGGCCCGACCGAAGGAGACGACATGACGGTGCTCGACCTGTTCCGCCTGGACGGCAAGACGGCGATCGTGACGGGGGCGTCGTCCGGACTCGGCGTGTCCTTCGCCGTCGCGCTGGCGGAGGCCGGCGCCGACGTCGCGCTCGCCGCGCGCCGCGTCGACAGGCTCGAGGAGACGCGCGCGCTCGTCGAGGCCACCGGCCGCCGGTGCATCGCGGTGCAGACCGATGTGGCCGACCCCGACAGCTGCACCGCCCTGGTGCAGCGGACCGTCGCCGAGCTCGGCAGCGTCGACGTGCTGGTCAACAACGCCGGGGTCGGCACGGCGGTCCCGGCGACCCGGGAGACGCCGGAGCAGTTCCGCCAGGTCATCGACGTCAACCTCAACGGCTGCTACTGGATGGCGCAGGCCTGCGGTCGGGTCATGCAGCCGGGCAGCAGCATCGTCAACATCAGCAGCGTCCTCGGCATCACGACGGCCGGCCTGCCGCAGGCGGCCTACGCCGCCAGCAAGGCCGGCCTCATCGGCCTCACCCGCGACCTGGCCGTGCAGTGGACCGGCCGCAAGGGCATCCGGGTGAACGCCGTGGCGCCGGGCTTCTTCCAGTCCGAGATGACCGAGCAGTACCCCGACGGCTACCTCGACTCGATGGCTCCGCGGATGATCGCTGGCCGCAAGGGCGACCCGATGGAGCTCGCCGCGATGGTCCTCTACCTCGCGAGCCCCGCGGGCGGCTACGTGACCGGCCAGACCATCGCGGTCGACGGCGGCCTGACCATCACCTGACGCGGCGGCGGGCGGGGGCCACGGCCGGCTCCCCGCCCGTCGGCGCGACCACCCGGTTCGCGATCGTGCCGAGACCCTCGACGGTCATCGTCACGACGTCGCCGGGCTGCAGCGGCGCGACGTCGGCGCCTCGGCCCCACAGCTCGGCCAGGCTGCCGCCCCCGCCGCAGGTGCCGGACCCGAGGACGTCGCCGGCGCGCACCGGCGCGCCGCGGCTGGCGTAGGACAGCAGCTCGCCGAACGTCCAGGCCATGCTGGACAGCCGGTCGCGTCCGACCTCGACACCGCCGACGGCGACGACCATCTCGAGCGGAAGCGTCCCGTCGGCGTCGCGCCAGGAGTGCACCTCGTCGGCCGTCACGATCCACGGTCCGAGGGTGGTCGCGAAGTCCTTGCCCTTGCAGGGGCCCAGACCGACGCGCATCTCGGGCCGCTGCAGGTCGCGCGCCGACCAGTCGTTGAGGACCGCGTACCCGAACAGGTGGGCATCGGCGTCCGCTGCCGCGACGTCCCGCGCGTCGCGGCCGACGACCGCCGCGACCTCCAGCTCGAAGTCGAGGCGCTCGCAGCCGGGCGGGACGGCCACGTCGTCGTGCGCGCCGACCAGCGCCGCGGGGTTGGTGAAGTAGAAGCGCGGGGCGTCGTACCACTCCTGCGGCACCGCGGCGTCGGCGGCGACGGTGCGCAGCGCGCCCTCGACGTGCTCCTCGAACGCCATGAAGTCGCGCACGCTCGGCGGCTCCAGCGGGGGAGCCAGCCGCACGTCCGCCAGCGGCAGGCCGGCACCGCTGACCGCCCGGGCCCCGGCCTCCACGGCAGCGGCGAGCCCTGACCGGACGAGGTCCAGCACGGTCAGGCCGGCGGGCATCAGGTGCACCCGGTCGTCCACGACCACCGCGGCACGCAGGCCACCGTCGAGGTGGACGGTCGCGAGGCGCACGTCTAGCGACCCGTCCAGACGGGCGGCCGCTTCTCGACGAACGCCGCTGCGCCCTCCTGGGCGTCCTGCGAGGCGAGGACCACGGCGAGCAGGGCGTTCTGGCGCTCCCAGGCGCCGTCACCGGTGCTGTCGACCGCCCCGGCCACGAGGGCCTTGGAGGTGCGCACCGCGAGCGGGCCGTTGGCGGCGACGGACGACGCCAGCGCCAGCGCGCCCGAGAGGGCGCCGCCGGGCGGCGTCAGCCGGTTGACCAGCCCCCAGCGGTGGGCCTCGACGGCGCTGAGCGGGTCGCCGGTCAGCGCGTGCTCCATGGCGATGCCCGGCGGCACGCGTCGCGCCATCCGCAGCAGCCCGCCCGACCCGGCGATCAGGCCGCGCTTGACCTCGGGAAGACCGAACTGGGCGTCCTCGGCGGCCACCACCAGGTCGCAGGCCAGCGCGAGCTCGCAGCCGCCGGCGACGGCCCAGCCCTCGACCGCGGCGACGAGCGGCTTGGCCGGTGGCGTGAGCGTCAGACCGGCCAGGCCGCGGCCCTCGACCTCCGGTCGCTCGCCGGTGGCCAGGAACGCCTTGAGGTCCATGCCCGAGCTGAAGGTGCCGCCGGCACCTGTGAGCACCCCGACCGTCAGGCCGTCGTCGACGTCGAGCAGGTCGAGGGCGGCGGCGATGTCGTAGGCCATCGCCCGGTCCATCGCGTTGCGCGCCTGCGGCCGGTCCATGGTGATGACCAGGACCCGGCCGTGGCGCTCGACCCTGACGGCGGTCATGCGGCGGACGCCGCGGCCGCCAGCGCCCGGGCGGTGCCGAGGCGGTCGCGCACGACCCGCCCGCCGGTGATGCGGCCGCCGGTGACGGTGACGACCCCCGCGACCTCCAGGACGGCGGACCGGCCCGCCGCGCCCTCGCAGTCCTCGAGACCGCCGAGGTAGGTGCCGGTCTGGGCGACGTGGAACGCCACCTGGTCGCCCGCGGAGAACAGCACGTGCTCCTCGACGCCGCTCACGTCGAGCAACCGCTCGGCCGGGTGGCCCAGGTGCTCGTCGTCGCACACCACGGGGACAGCGCGCAGGTCGGGGCCGGACAGCCAGTCGCGCACGACCTGCTCGGCCGCCGGGTCGGCCGGCCGCGGCAGCTCGTCCCACGGCGCGGTGGCCGGCGGGAGCACCGGGTCGGCCACGCCGCCGGCGAGCTGTCGCCGGCGGCCGGCGTAGTCCTCCTCGGCCCAGCAGGCGTCCAGCCGCTCACCGTCGAACCGGAAGACGCTGACGCCTGTCCAGGCGGCCGCGCGGCCCTCCAGCCGGGCGGAGGCGCCGTGCTCGCTGAACGAGATCGCGACGTGGGTGCCGTCGGTGACGCACGAGTGGGTGGTCACGCACAGCCCCGGGTAGCGCGCCAGCTGGGCCAGCGTCGCTGGCACGTAGGTTTCGCGGGGCCCGAGCAGGAAGCCGCCGATGCGCAGCGTGTAGCCCTCCGAGAGGACGTCCTCGCAGACCTCGGGGTGCTGGCCGTTGAGCCAGTCGACCGACCAGCGGCGGACAGCCGCGACAGCAGGGGTCATCGTGCGGTACCCGTCCAGTAGGGCTGCCGGAGGTCCTTCTTGAGCACCTTGCCGGAGGCGTTGCGGGGCAGGGCCTCGACGACGTCGATCGAGGTCGGGCACTTGTAGCGGGCCAACCGTCCACGGGCGTGCTCGACCAGCTCGTCCTCGGTGGCGGTGGTGCCGGGCCGCAGGGCCACGACGGCCTTGACGGTCTCTCCCCAGCGCGGGTGCGGCACCGCGATGACGGCGACCTCCTGCACCGCGGGGTGGCTGGCGAGGGCGTTCTCGACCTCGGCGGGGTAGACGTTCTCGCCCCCGGAGATGATCATGTCCTTGAGCCGGTCGTGCAGGTAGACGTAGCCCTGCTCGTCCTGGTGGGCGCCGTCACCGGTGCGCAGCCAGCCGCCGTCGACGAGGGTCTGGGCCGTCACCGCGGGCTGGTTCCAGTAGCCGGGGGTGTTCTGGCCGGCCCGGACCCAGATCTCGCCGACCTGGCCGGGCGGCACGGGCTCGCCGCTGACGGGGTCGCGGACCTCGAGCTCGACCCAGGGCAGGGGACGTCCGACGGAGCGCAGCAGGTGTGCCCGCGGACCGCCGGGGTCGTGGTCCTCGGGCGGCAGCACCATCACGGTGCCGGAGGTCTCGGTCATGCCGTACACGCCCAGGAACCCGCAGCCCAGGACTTCCATCGCGCGCGACAGCAGCGTCTCGGTCATGGGCGCGCCGCCGTAGCCGACGAGCTGCAGGCTGGACAGGTCGGTGCCCGGCACCTCGGGGGCGTCGAGCAGCGACTGGATGACGGCCGGCACGAGGAACGCGTGCGTGACGCCGTGCTGTCCGATGGCCGCGAGCAGCCCGGCCGCTGCGGCGTCCCGCGCGACCACGGTGTGCCCGCCCTGCGAGAAGGTCGTGAGGCCGTAGCCGATGCCGCCGATGTGGAACAGCGGGGACGGCACCAGGTTCACGCTGTCCGGTCCCATGCGCCAGGCCGTCCCGGCCATGTCGTAGGACCAGGTGAGGTTCTGGTGGGTGATGACCGTGCCCTTGGGCAGCCCGGTCGTGCCGCTGCTGTAGAGGACCAGCACCGGGTCGTCGAGGCCGACCTCGTCGGCCGGCGGGGTCTGCGGTGCGGTGGCGAGCCAGGCCTCGTACTGCTGGCCGGTCTGCACCACGGGAAGGTCGAGCCCGGCGGGCAGCAGGTGGGCCTGCTCGGGCCCGACGACCATCGCCGACACGTCGGCGTCGGCGAGGATCGACGACAGCTCGGCCGGCGACAGCCGCCAGTTGAGGCCGACCGCCGCGGCGCCGATCCGGGCGCAGCCCAGGACGACCTCGTAGAACTCCGTGCAGTTGCGGTCGAGGACGCCGACCCGGTCGCCGCGGCGGGTGCCCGACGCGGCCAGCGCCGCCGCGACCCGGCCGCTGCGCCGCTCGAGGTCGGCGAAGGTGCGGGTCACGGCGCCGCAGGTCACGGCGGGGGAGTCCGGACGACGACGGGCGTGCTCGGCCAGCAGCTGCCCGAGGGTGAGCGAGGTGGTCGCGGTGGTCGTCATCGCCGGGGGCCTAGTAGCTCTTGGGCAGGCCCAGGCTGTGCTGGGCGATGTAGTTCAGGACCATCTCGCGGCTGACGGGAGCGGTGCGCAGCATGCGGGCGGTGAACCACAGGTCGGACAGCCCGTACTCGTTCGACAGGCCGTTGCCGCCGTGGGTCTGGATCGCGTTGTCGAGCGCGCCGAGGCAGGCCTCGCCGGCCGCGTACTTGGCCATGTTGGCGGCCTCGCCGGCGTCGAGACCGGCGTCGAACATCTCGGCGGCCCGGGCGTTCATCAGCCGGGCGAGCTGCACCTCGACGTAGGACTTCGCGAGCGGGTGGGCCACGCCCTGGTGCGCGCCGATCGGGACGTCCCAGACGACGCGCTGGTTGGCGTAGCCGGACGCCTTGCTCAGGGCGTACAGGGCGATGCCGTTGGCGATGGCCGCGGCCGACACCCGCTCGGGGTTGAGGCCGGCGAACACCTGCTTGAGGCCCTCGCCCTGCGCGCCGATGATGCTGTCGGCCTCGACCGGGACGTCGTCGAAGAAGACCATGAACTGCCGCTCGGGAGCGCCGAGGGCGGAGTCGATGACCTGCAGCGTGATGCCGGGGGCCTTGGTGTCGATGACCATGAGCGACAGGGTCGGCTTGCCCTTGGGCCCGATCTCGGCGTCGCGGCAGACCACGAGCATCGCGTCGGCCTCGTCGGCGCCGGAGGTCCAGTACTTGGCGCCGTTGATGCGCCAGCCGCCGCCCTCGACCGGGGTCGCGGTCGTGGAGATGCGGTGCGTGTTGGTGCCGGCGTCCGGCTCGGTGATGGCGAAGCACATCTTCTTGGTGCCGTCGGCCAAGCCCGCCAGCCAGCGGTCCTTGAGCACGTCGGAGCCGTGGTGGTTGATGATCGGGCCGCAGATCGAGGAGATGACGATGTACTGCATCGGGCAGCCCTGGGCCGCGCACTCCTCGATGACGACCGCGAGGTCGGCGAGACCGCCGCCGCCGCCGCCGTACTCCTCGGGCAGGTGGACGCCGAGGAAGCCGCCCTCGCCGAGGTCGCGCCAGAGGTCCTCCGGGAACCCCCCCTCCTTGGCGACCTTCTGGAAGTAGGACCGGCCGTACTTGGAGACGAGGCGGCCGACGCTGTCGCGCAGCGCCCGCCTGTCCTCGTCGGTGCTGACGACGGGGGAGTCGCTCAGGCGGAGCTCGGACACAGGTGCCTCCTCAGGGCGTCAACGATGACGTTGACAATACGAGTGGTGCGGGTCACAGGTCAACGGTGGTAGCTCAGGGCCAGGCGTAGAAGCCCTGGCCCGTCTTCTGCCCGAGGTGGCCCTGCTCGACCAGGTCGACCAGCACCTGCGGCGGGGCGAAGCGCTCGCCGTAGACGGCGTGCAGGTTGCGGCTGATGTCGAGGCGGACGTCGAGGCCGACGACGTCCGAGAGCCGCAGCGGGCCCATCGGGTGGCGGTAGGCCAGGACCATGGCCTTGTCGATGTCCTCGGCCGAGGCCACCTGGGTCTCGAACATCCGCATCGCCTCGAGCGCGGCGACCAGGTCGAGGCGGCTGGTGGCGAAGCCCGGGACGTCGCGCACGACGATGGACTGCTTGCCGATGAGCTCGACCAGCGACTGCGCCGTCGCCACGGTCTCGTCGGACGTCTGCCCGCCCCGGATGAGCTCGACCATGCCGAGCGACCAGACCGGGTTGAAGAAGTGCATGCCCAGGAAGGCGTCCGGTCGGGGCAGGCGCTCGGCGAGCGCGTCGACCGACAGCGCACTGGTGTTGGTGGCCAGCAGCGCCGGCTCGCGCGCGGCGGCGGCGGCGAGCACCTCGTGCTTGAGCTCGAGCCGCTCGGGCACGGACTCGACCACGAGGTCGAGCCCGGTCGGCAGCTCAGCGGGGGAGCCGACCACCTCGAGCCGCCGGGGCAGCTCGGCCGCCTGCTCGGCGGTGAGCTTGCCCCGGGCGACCCCGCGCTCGGCCTGGGTCCGCAGCGTCTCGAGCAGGGCCTGCGCCCGGCCGGCGTCGGGCTCCGCGACGAGGGTGCGGCAGCCGGCCGCCGCGTAGACGTAGGCGATCCCGACGCCCATGGTCCCGGCACCGATGACTCCGACGGACTGCACGCGGCCTCCTGGTGGGACGTCCTCACCGCTGTGGCGGGGGTCACGACCGTAAGGCGCCCCGTCACCCTGGTCAACCACAGTGTTGACGACACGCTCAGCGGCAACGCACCCGTTGACCGAGGGGGCGGTCCTGGGCGAAGGTCGACGCTCGCCCCGGTGAGGGCGTCCGGCTCAGGAAGGGGACGACGTGCAGGCACGAGGAGTGCGCAGGACCAGCCAGGGGTCCGGGGGGTCGGGCTCGTGAGCACCGCCCCGCACGTCGCGACCAGCGGGACGCCGGTCCTGCACGAGGTCGCCGACGCGGTCTACGGGTACGTGCAGCCCGACGGCAGCTGGTGGATCAACAACACCGGCCTGCTCGTCGGCCGCCACGGCGCCGTCAGCGTCGACGCCTGCGCCACGGAGGCGCGCACGGTCGCCTACCTCGAGGCGATCCGGAAGGTCACCGACCGGCCCGTCCGGACCCTGGTCAACACCCACCACCACGGCGACCACACGCACGGCAACTACCTGTTCCGCGACGCCACCATCGTCGCCCACGAGAAGACCCGGGACGCGCTGCTCGAGGCCGGCCTGTGGCGCAACCCGCCGTTCTGGACGCCCTTCGAGCTCGGCGACGTCGAGCTCGAGCCGCCGTCGATGACCTACGCGGACGAGCTGACGCTGTGGGTCGACGACACGCGCTGCGAGGTCCGGCACGTCGGGACCCCCGCGCACACGACCAACGACTCGGTGGTCTGGCTGCCCGAGCAGTCGGTGCTGTTCGCCGGCGACCTGCTCTTCTCCGGCGGGACGCCGTTCCTGCTGATGGGGTCGGTCGCCGGCGCGGTCCAGGTGCTCGAGGAGGTGCTCGCCCCGCTCGGCGCGCGCACCATCGTGCCCGGGCACGGTGAGATCAGCGGTCCCGGGCTGGTCGACGAGGTGCTGGGCTACCTGCGCTTCGTGCAGGACCTCGCGGCCCGGGCGCACGCGGACGGTGTGGCGCCGCTCGAGGCCGCCCGCTCGACCGACCTCGGTCAGTACGCCGGCTGGATGGACGTCGAGCGCATCGTCGGCAACCTGCACCGGGCGCTGTACGAGCTGGCCGGCGCCGAGCGCGGGGCGCCGATCGACCTCGCCGCGGCGCTGGGCGACATGGTCGCCTACAACGGCGGTCGTCCTCTCACCTGCCTGGCCTGACGCCGTGCCCCTGACCCCTCAGTCGCAGCGGCTGCTGGACCGCTTCGCCGAGGCCGGCGTCCTGCCCTTCGACCGGATGAGCGTGCTGGAGGCCCGGGCCAGCGTGGCCGCGGGGATCGCGCTGCAGGGCGCCCCGGTGGAGGTGGCGCAGGTCCGCGACGTGCTGGCGGACGGGCCGGCGGGGCGACTGCCCGTGCGGGTCTACGACGACCTGCCGGGAACCCCGGCCCGGCCGCTGCTGGTGTTCTTCCACGGCGGTGGCTGGGTGACCGGCAGCGTCGAGGGCAGCGACGCCACCTGCCGGGCCCTGGCGATCGGCACCGGGTGCGTCGTCGCTTCCGTGGAGTACCGGCTGGCGCCCGAGACCCGCTTCCCGGGGCCGGCGCACGACGCCTTCGCGGCGACCGCGTGGCTCGTCGAGCACGCCCCTGACCTGGGAGCGGACCCGGCTCGCGTCGTCGTCGGCGGCGACAGTGCCGGCGGCAACCTCGCGGCAGCGACCGCTCTCATGGCGCGCGACCGCGGTGGCCCGCTCCTGGCCGGACAGGTCCTGCTGTACCCGCCGCTGGCGCCGCCCCGGGGCAGCCCGCGCGCCTCGCTGGCCCGCAACGCCGAGGGCTACGGGCTGACGCGCGGCGGGCTCGAGCGGTTCTGGGACCTGTACCTGGCGCAGGAGGCCGACGGCCTCGACCCGTACGCCTCGCCGCTGCTCGCCGACGACCTGTCGGGGCTCCCGCCGACGCTGGTCGTCACCGCGGAGTACGACCCCCTGCACGACGAGGGGCAGGACTTCGCCCAGCGGCTGCGCGAGTCCGGCACCGACGTCAAGGTCGTCGACTACGACGGCCTCGTCCACGGCTTCCTGTCGATGGCCCGGGTCCTGCCCGAGGGCCGTGCGGTGGTCGGGGTCATCGCCGCCTGGATCGACCGCTGCGCGCCGTAGCCGGAGCAGTCCGCTGCTTCGGCCCCGGGGACCCGCGGCTCGAGCAGCCGCGTGCGGGCGCCTGACCCGTCGTGCAACGGTACGGACACGCCGTCCACTCACGCGGTGCACACTCCCGCCCGGTGCCCCGGCGGTCCCGTCCGAGCAGACCCGCCTTGCGCACGTCACGCACCGCCACCACCAGGGGCGTCCGGGCGGCAGCCGCCGCCACGGCGCTGGCCCTGCTCGCTGCCGGCTGCGGCGGGGGCGACACCGCCGGCAACGCCTCGGGCAAGTGCGACGAGCCGTTCAGGATCGGCCTGATGCTCGGGCTCGCCGGGGTCTACGCGGCCGTTGCCGAGTCGCAGAAGAAGGCGCTCGACTGTACGCCGAGCAGCTGAAGGCGAAGGGCGGGATCACGGCCATGACGTCGAGTTCACGACCGTCGACACCACCAGCGACGAGGGCGCGGCCGTCAACACGCTGCGCGAGCTGGCCACCGAGGACGAGGTGATCGGCGTGGTCGGGCCGAGCTCGTCCGCAGAGGCCGTCGCCCTGCGGCCGATCGCGGAGTCGCTGAAGGTGCCGACGATGGCCATCGCCGCGTCGAACGCGATCATCGCCGACGGCCCGTCCTACATGTTCGAGGAGTTCCCGGCCAGCGTCGACTCGCTCACGGCGCAGCTGGCGTACGCCGGGGCCCACGGCCTGGAGAAGGTCGCGATGATCTACTCCGACAACGGCTACGGACAGGAGCCGGCGGCCGCCCTGGACGAGCTGGCCGAGGAGCAGGGACTCCAGGTCACCGGGTCGGCGGCCTTCCCGCCGGCCGCCACCGACGTCACCGCCCAGCTGTCCGCCGTGGCCGCGGGCGACCCGGACGTGATCCTCGTGTGGGCCGTCAACCCGGCCAACGCGATCGTCGCCAAGAACGCCCAGGCGCTCAGTCTCGACGCGGTCGTCTTCCAGGCGCCCGGTGCGGCCAGCGCGGCCTACCTCCAGCTCGGTGGCGCCGCCGCCGGGAGCGCCCTCGTCCAGGCGTCGAAGGTCCTCGTCCCCGACTCCATCCCTGAGGACGACCCGCAGCACGACGTCGTGACCGGGTTCGCCGAGGCCTACCAGGCCGAGTACGGCTCGCCCGCCAGCCAGTTCGGTGGCGGCGCCTTCGACGCGGCGTTGCTCATGGCGACCGCACTGGAAAAGGGCGACGTCGACCCGTGCGCCGCCCTGCAGACCGGGCGCGACGCGCTGCACGACGCGCTGCAGACCAATATCGAGGCAGTGCCGGGAACGATCGCGGTGTACACCTTCGACGAGGACCAGCACGGACCGTCGGGCATCGAGGGCCTGGCCGTCCTGGAGGTCCAGGGCGGGAGGTTCACGCTCGCCTCGGGCTGATTCACGGTCGTCGAGGAGGTCCTGCGCCGAGAGTCGGCGACTAGCGTGCCGCGGATGGAGCAGCGCACCCTCGGCCGCACGTCCCGTCCCGTCTCGATCATCGGCCTGGGCTGCTGGCAGCTCGGCGCCGACTGGGGCGAGGTCAGCGAGGCCGACGCGATGGCCGTCCTGCACGCAGCGGTCGACGCCGGTGTGACGTTCCTCGACACCGCCGACGTGTACGGCGACGGGCGCAGCGAGCGGCTCGTGGGGCAGCTGCTGCGCGAGCGCGAGGGCCTGACGGTGGCGACCAAGACGGGCCGCCGAGCCGACCCGCACGTGCCCGAGGCGTTCACGCTGGACGCCCTCCGGGCGTGGACCGACCGCAGCCGGGCGAACCTCGGCGTCGACGTGCTCGACCTCGTGCAGCTGCACTGCCCACCGACCGCCGTCTACGCCGACGACCGGGTCTTCGACGCGCTCGACCAGCTGGTCGAGGAGGGCCGCGCCGCGGCGTACGGGGTGTCGGTCGAGACCGTCGCGGAGGGCCTGCGGGCGATCGCCCGTCCCGGGGTCGCGTCGGTGCAGGTCATCCTCAACGTGCTGCGCCGCAAGCCGCTCGAGCAGCTGCTGCCCGCGGCGCTCGAGGCCGGTGTCGGCGTCATCGCCCGGGTGCCGCTCGCCAGCGGCCTGCTGTCCGGGAAGTACGACGGGTCCACGATCTTCGCCGCCGACGACCACCGCACCTACAACCGCGACGGATCGGCGTTCGACGTGGGGGAGACCTTCAGCGGAGTCCCCTACGACGTGGGAGTCGCGGCGGCGCGGGAGGTTTCGGCCGTGACCCCGGCCGGCGCGACCACCGCGCAGCTGGCCCTGCGCTGGATCCTCGACCAGCCGGGCGTCACCACCGTCATCCCCGGCGCGCGCAACGCCGAGCAGGCCCGCGCCAACGCCGCGGCCGCCGACCTCGCACCGCTGGCACCCGAGGTCCTCGACCGGCTGGAAGGGGTCTACGACCGCGACGTGCGGGAGCACGTCCACGCCCGCTGGTGACCCGGCGCGGCGTGTCGTCGCCGGGGCAGGGGCAGCACGCGGCACCCTGAGGCGGTCCTTCCCCCTCTTGCCGTGGAGGTCCCCGTGGCCGTTCCCGCACCCCGCACGCTGACCGTCGCAGAGGCCGCCGACGAGCTCGGCGTCGCTCCGGCCCGCATCCGCACGCTGCTCGCCAGCGGCGCCCTCGAGGCGGCCGCTGACGGCCAGGTGCTCGCCGCCGGCGTGGCGGGCCTGGCCCGGCGCGGCGTC
>JAOPVV010000201.1 GCA_025966005.1 Frankiales bacterium | reverse complement strand
GCTGGTGCCCGAGCTGCTCGAGCCGGTCCGCACCCCCGCCGGCGAGCAGCCGTCCGAGAGCGAGTCGCCCGAGTCGGCGGAGGACGACGAGGACGGCGACCGTCCCCGTCGCCGCCGTCGCGGCCGTCGTGGCCGTGGCCCGCGCGTCGAGGGCGAGGTCGATGAGAACGGCGACACCACCGACACCGAGGACGAGGCGCCGGCCGCTGCGGGCGACGCCCCCGTCGGCGACAGCGCCGCGGACGACGACGAGGAGGGCCCGTCGGGCACCCGTCGCCGTCGCCGCCGCCGCCGCACCCCCGGCAGCGGCGCGGAGGGCGAGGGCGACGACGCTCCGACCGTCGTCCGCGAGCCGCGTGAGGCCCGCGAGCCGCGCGCCCCCCGCAACCGCAGCCAGGGCGGTGGCGGCACCGGTGCCACCAGCGCCGACGAGGACGGCGTGCGCGGCATCAGCGGCTCCACCCGCATGGCCGCCAAGCGCGTCCGGCGCCAGGAGGGCCGCGACTCCGGTCGCAAGCGCGCCCCGATCCTGTCCGAGGCCGAGTTCCTGGCCCGCCGCGAGGCCGTCGACCGCACGATGGTCGTGCGCCAGAAGGGCGACCGCACCCAGATCGCCGTGCTCGAGGACGGCGTCCTGGTCGAGCACTACGTGACCAAGGCCAGCGCGCAGTCCTACGCCGGCAACGTCTACCTCGGCCGGGTCCAGAACGTCCTGCCCTCCATGGAGGCGGCGTTCGTCGACATCGGCAAGAGCCGCAACGCGGTGCTCTACGCCGGCGAGGTCAACTACAACGCCTCCGTCGGGGGCCGCTCGCGCAGCATCGAGTCGGTGCTCAAGGGCGGCCAGGAGGTCCTGGTCCAGGTCAGCAAGGACCCGATCGGGCACAAGGGCGCCCGCCTCACCGGACAGGTCAGCCTGCCGGGCCGCTACCTCGTCTACGTGCCCGAGGGCACCATGACCGGGATCAGCCGCAAGCTGCCCGAGACCGAGCGCGCGCGCCTGAAGTCGATCCTCAAGAAGGTCGTCCCGGACGACGCCGGCGTCATCATCCGCACCGCCGCCGAGGGGGCCTCCGAGGAGGAGATCGCCGGTGACGTGCGACGCCTGCAGGCGCAGTGGGAGGTCATCACGGGCAAGGCCGCCAAGGGCGGAGCCCCCGTGCTGCTGCACGCCGAGCCAGACCTCGTGATCCGCGTCGTGCGCGACGTGTTCAACGAGGACTTCACCCGGCTCGTCGTCCAGGGCGACACCGAGTGGGACACGATCAAGGAGTACGTCGACTTCGTCGCTCCCGACCTCGCGCCGCGCGTCTCGAAGTGGGAGGGCGAGAAGGACGTCTTCGCCCAGCACCGCATCGACGAGCAGCTCGCCAAGGCGCTGGACCGCAAGGTCTGGCTGCCGAGCGGTGGCTCGCTGGTCATCGACCGCACCGAGGCGATGGTCGTGGTCGACGTCAACACCGGCAAGTACGTCGGCAAGGGCGGCAACCTCGAGGAGACGGTCACCCGCAACAACCTCGAGGCGGCCGAGGAGATCGCCCGCCAGCTGCGCCTGCGCGACCTCGGCGGGATCATCGTCGTCGACTTCATCGACATGGTGCTCGAGAGCAACCGCGACCTGGTCGTCAAGCGCCTGGTCGAGTGCCTCGGCCGCGACCGCACCAAGCACCAGGTCGCCGAGGTCACCTCGCTCGGTCTGGTGCAGATGACCCGCAAGCGCGTCGGTCAGGGCCTGCTGGAGAGCTTCAGCGAGCCGTGCGAGCACTGCCAGGGACGCGGCGTGCTGGTGCACGGCGAGCCGGTCGACGGCCGGCGGGGGAGCAGCGACGACGACGAGCCGCGCCGCAGCGCCCCCAAGGCCCGCACCCTCAAGCCGCTGCCGGCCGACGCCCCCAAGCCGCGCGCGGCCCTGGTCGCGGCGAACGGCGCCGAGTTACCTGCCGACGACGCCGAGGCCGTCCCCGCCGGTCCGAAGCGCCGCCGCCGCGGTGGTCGCGGCTCCGGTGCCGCGACGGTCCCGGCGTCCGACGAGCTGGCCGAGCTGCTGGCGTCACCCGCTCCTGTGGCGGTCGCGGAGCCGGCGGCCCTCGACGAGGCGGCCGCCGAGGCGCTCGTCCCGGAGCAGCTGGTCGCGCTCGACGACGCCGTCGCGCACGTCGACGCGCTGCCCGAGCTGGCCGACCAGCCGACGTCCGGTCAGGAGGACCTGCCGGTCGACGAGGTCTCCGGCGACGTCACCCGCCACGAGCTGGTCGGCGCCGTGGTCGACGCCGACCTCGGGATCGGCACGGGCCTGCCCGCACCGGCACCCGAGGCCGACGTGGCGGCGGCTCCCAAGCGCCGCCGCCGCGCCACCAGCCGTCCCGCCGGCCCCCCGGCGCTGTAGTCGCACGTCTCGCGAGGCGGCCCGTCGCACGTTCGACGGCCGCCTCGCGAGTCCGGTAGTCTCTTGCGAGCGCGTCCCGGACGCGCACTTGCCGCGCGCCCGACGCGCGGCCCCCCGCTGAGCCAGGTAGGAGTCCCTCGTGTACGCCATCGTCAAGACCGGCGGCAAGCAGTACAAGGTCGCCGTCGGTGACGTCGTCGAGGTCGAGAAGGTCCTCGGTGGCCCCGGCGCCGCGGTGGCGCTGCCCGCGCTGCTGCTCGTCGACGGCACCGACGTCACCTCCGACGCCGCCGCCCTCGCGGGCGTCACCGTCTCCGGTGAGGTCGTGGCCCACACCAAGGGCCCGAAGATCAACATCATGAAGTACAAGAACAAGACGGGCTACAAGCGCCGCCTCGGTCACCGCCAGCGGCTCACCCGCGTGCGCGTCACGTCCATCGAGACCGGGAAGTAGGACAACTCATGGCTCACAAGAAGGGCGCGAGCTCCTCGCGCAACGGTCGCGACTCCAACGCGCAGTACCTCGGCGTGAAGCGCTTCGGCGGTCAGGTCGTCAAGGCCGGCGAGATTCTCGTCCGCCAGCGCGGCACCCACTTCCACCCCGGTGACGGCGTCGGCCGTGGCGGCGACGACACGCTGTTCGCCCTCGAGCCGGGTGCGGTCAAGTTCGGCCTGAAGCGCGGTCGCAAGACCGTGAACATCGTCGAAGCCCCGGTCAAGGGCGCCGTCCCGGTCGCCTAGCTCGACCCACCAGCACGATCGACGAGGGCGGACCGGCTTGCCGGGGCCGCCCTCGCTGCTTTCCCCGAGAAGAGGTAGTTCATGGCCACGTTCGTCGACCGCGCCGTGCTGCACGTCGCCGCCGGCGACGGTGGCAACGGCTGCGCCAGCGTCCGCCGCGAGAAGTTCAAGCCGCTGGGCGGCCCTGACGGGGCCGACGGCGGTCACGGCGGCGACGTCGTGCTCGTGGTGCGCTCCAACACCACCACGCTGCTCGACTACCACTACCACCCGCACCAGAAGGCGACGAGCGGCAAGCAGGGTCAGGGGTCCATGCGCACCGGCGCCTCGGGCGCCGACGTCATCGTCCCCGTGCCGAACGGCACGGTCGTCTACGACGAGGACGGCAACCAGCTCGCCGACCTCATCGGCGAGGGCGCGACCTACATCGCCGCCCGCGGCGGCCGCGGCGGCCTCGGCAACTCCAGCCTGGCCAGCGTCAAGCGCAAGGCCCCCGGCTTCGCGCTGCTCGGCGAGCCCGGTCAGGCGCGCGACATCGTGCTCGAGCTCAAGAGCGTGGCCGACGTCGCGCTGGTCGGCTTCCCGAGCGCGGGCAAGTCCAGCCTCATCGCGGCGCTGTCGGCCGCCCGTCCGAAGATCGCGGACTACCCGTTCACGACGCTGGTCCCGAACCTCGGGGTCGTCGAGGCCGGCGGCGTCACCTACACCGTCGCCGACGTCCCGGGTCTGATCCCGGGCGCCAGCCAGGGCAAGGGTCTCGGCCTGGAGTTCCTGCGCCACGTCGAGCGCTGCGCCGTCCTCGTGCACGTCCTGGACTGCGCGACGCTCGAGCCCGACCGCGACCCGATCAGCGACCTCGACGTCCTCGAGCGCGAGCTCGAGCTCTACAAGGACGACGTCGCCCGGCTGACCCAGCGTCCCCGCCTGGTCGTGCTGAACAAGATCGACGTGCCCGACGCGCGCGAGCTGGCCGACCTGGTCAAGCCCGAGCTCGAGGCCCGCGGCCTGCAGGTCTTCGAGCTGTCGGCCGCCAGTCGGGAGGGGCTGCAGCCGTTGCTCTACGCCATGGCCGAGGTCGTGAAGAAGGACCGCGCCGAGCAGGTCGTCGAGCAGGCGACCCGGATCGTGCTGCGGCCCAAGGCCGTCGACGACCTCGGCTTCACCGTCGAGCCCGACGACGAGGGCTACCTCGTCCGGGGCGACAAGCCCGAGCGCTGGATCCTGCAGACCGACTTCAACAACGACGAGGCGGTCGGCTACCTCGGCGACCGGCTCGCGCGCCTCGGCGTCGAGAAGGCGCGGGCCGAGGCCGGCGCGGTACCCGGCGCTCACGTGACCATCGGCGAGGTCAGCTTCGACTGGCAGCCGACCGAGCTCGAGCAGTTCTCCTCCGGCCTGCGCGGCCAGGACGTCCGCCTGGCGCAGGTGGACCGGACCAACGCCGACGAGCGCCGCCTGCAGAAGGACCTGCGCCGCGCCGAGCGGATGGGCCTGGACAAGGTCGCGCTCGAGAAGGCCCTCGAGGACGCGGCGGAGTGACGCTCGCGGGGGGCTCCGTGCGCCGCACCGCCGGAGGGACGGCCGGGGGGACGGCATGAGCCGTGCGGCGATCGCCTCGGCGCAGCGGCTGGTCGTCAAGGTCGGCTCGTCGTCCCTGACCACGGCGGCCGGCGGGCTCGACCCCCACCGGCTCGACGCGCTCGTGGACGCCCTCGCCGGCCGGGCCGGGCAGCTGGTGCTGGTCTCGTCCGGCGCGATCGCTGCCGGCCTCGCGCCGCTCGGCCTCACGCGCCGTCCGCGCGACCTCGCCACCCAGCAGGCCGCCGCCTCGGTCGGGCAGTCGCTGCTCGTGCAGCGGTACGCCAGCGCGTTCTCCCGGCACGGCCGCACCGTCGGGCAGGTGCTGCTCACCGCCGACGACGTTGTGCGCCGCTCGCACTACAAGAACGCGCAGACCACCCTCGACCGGCTGCTGGCGCTGTCGGTCGTCCCGGTCGTCAACGAGAACGACGCGGTCGCCACCGAGGAGATCCGCTTCGGCGACAACGACCGGCTGGCCGCACTGGTCGCGCACATCGTGCGGGCCGACGCCCTCGTGCTGCTGTCGGACGTCGACGGCCTGTACGACGGCGACCCCCGCCGGCCGGGGGCGTCGCTGGTGTCGACCGTCACGGGTCCCGCTGACCTGCAGGGCATCTCGATCGGCGGCACCGGCAGCGCGGGCCTGGGCAGCGGCGGCATGTCGAGCAAGGTCGACGCCGCGGCGCTGGCCACCGGCGCGGGTGTGCCCGTGCTGCTGCACAGCACGGCGGACGTCCGGGAGGCGCTGCGCGGCGAGGGGGGCACCTACTTCGCCCCGACCGGCTCCCGCTCGCCCGGGCGGCTGCTCTGGCTGGCGCACGCGTCGACCCCCCGTGGACGGCTCGTGCTCGACCCGGGTGCCGTCGCCGCGGTCTGCGACCGGCGGCTGTCCCTGCTGCCGGCGGGCGTCACCGCCGTCGAGGGCGACTTCGCCGCCGGCGACCCCGTCGAGCTGGTCGGCACCGACGGCGTCGCCGTCGCCCGCGGGCTGGTCGCCTACGACGCTGCCGAACTGCCGTCGCTGCTCGGCCGGTCGACGCGCGAGCTGGGGCTGCGCGAGGTCGTCCACCGCGACGACATCGTCGTGCTGGCGCCCGCGACCGCCTGACGACCTCGTCCTCACCCTCGCTGTCGCGGGACCGTCGGCGCGTCGACGTGACGGTCGCCGTCGGGCGCGACCACCGCGACGCCCCGCCCACACTCCGGCTGGTGCACCGGCACGGGGCGCGGCGTGCTGTCGGGGGACCGGCGACTCACGTCGACCTGGCTGCAGCGCAGGCGGTCTCGGCCTAGCCGATCAGCAGTGCGTCCGCCTCCTCCTGGTCGTAGGCGAGCGTGCGAGCGGTCTGCACCGTGCCGTCCTGGGCCATGTCCTGGACCAGCACGAACCGGTGCTCGGCCGTCACGCCGTTGACCGTCGCGGTGGCGTCGTAGATGGCGACGGCGTGCTGGTCGTCGGCGAGCACCGACACCAGCGCGTGCGTCCAGGTGCCGCCGGTCAGCTCGAACAGGCGCCCGAACATCTGCGAGATCTCGTCCCAGCCGCGGTAGGTCCCGGCCAGCGGCGAGCGGCCGCCGTTGACCCAGACCGCGTCGGTCGCCAGGTCCTGCCGGACGGTGTCCAGTTCGCCGCGCCCGAACGCCGCGAACCCCTCCCGCATCCGGGTCGCGTTCGGGTGCTCGGTGGTCGTGACGCTGAGTCCCTCGGTGCCGCGGGTCGTCGTCATGGCGCCTCCTCGTGAGCCACCACGCGGGCCGCGGTGGCCTCGACCCGAGCGTGGACCTGCCCTGGCCGCAGGGGAAGGGGCGGTCGTAGGCTCGTGCCATGAGTGAGGTGCTGGACGTCGCGAAGAGGGCCCGGACCGCCGCGGCGGGGCTCGCCCCGCTGCCGCGCAAGGACAAGGACGCCGCGCTGCTGGCCATGGCCGACGCGCTGGTCGCGCACAGCGACCGGATCCTGGCGGCCAACGCCGAGGACGTCACCGCCGGGCGCGAGGGCGGCACGAGCGAGTCGCTGCTGGACCGGCTGGCCCTCACGCCGGCGCGGGTCGAGGCGATGGCCGACGGGCTGCGCCACGTCGCGACCCTGCCCGACCCGGTCGGCGAGGTCGTCCGCGGCTCGTCGCTGCCGAACGGACTGGAGCTGCGGCAGGTCCGGGTGCCGCTGGGTGTGGTGGGGATCGTCTACGAGGCCCGTCCCAACGTGACCGCCGACGCCGCGGGGCTGTGCCTCAAGAGCGGCAACGCCGTCCTGCTGCGGGGGAGCGCCTCGGCCTACCGCTCCAACACCGTCCTCGTCGACGTGCTCGCCGAGGCCGCGACCTCCGCCGGCATGCCGGTCGACAGCATCCAGCTCGTGCCCGGCGTCGACCGCGAGAGCGTCCAGGAGCTGATGCGGGCCCGGGGCCTGGTGGACGTGCTCATCCCGCGCGGTGGGGCGGGGCTCATCGAGGCGGTCGTCAGCGGTTCGCAGGTGCCGGTCATCGAGACCGGCGTGGGCAACTGCACGGTCTACGTCGACGCGAGTGCCGACCTCGAGAAGGCCGTCGCGATCATCGTCAACGCCAAGACGCACCGGCCGTCGGTCTGCAACGCGGCCGAGACCCTGCTCGTCCACGTCGACGCCGCGCCGGCGTTCCTGCCGCTCGCGGTCAAGGCGCTGCGCGACGGCGGCGTCCAGCTCCACGCCGACGAGCGCGCCGCCGCTTACGACGACAGCGCGCTGCCCGTGACCGACGAGGACTGGGCAGCGGAGTACCTCTCGCTCGACCTCGCCGTCGGCGTCGTCGACAGCCTCGACGAGGCGGTGGCGCACATCCGCCGGTGGGGCAGCGGCCACACCGAGGCGATCGTGACCCGCGACGTCGACGAGGCCCGCCGGTTCGTCAAGAGCGTCGACAGCGCGGCGGTCATGGTCAACGCGAGCACCCGGTTCACCGACGGCTCCGAGTTCGGCTTCGGAGCGGAGATCGGCATCTCGACGCAGAAGCTGCACGCCCGCGGGCCGATGGGCCTGCCCGAGCTGACGAGCACCACCTACGTCGTCACCGGCGAGGGTCACGTCCGCAGCTGAGAACGCGCACGCGAAGGCGGTTCTCGGGAGATGCTGCAGGCATGCGCCGCACCGCCCTCCTGCCGCTGATCGCCGCGGCCCTCCCGCTGCTGCTGGTGCCGTCGAGCCCGGCGTCGGCGGCCGCCTACGCCGACACGGCAGCGGTCGAGACCGCGTCGCCGGCGCTGGTCTCGCCCCGTCCCGGCGTCGTCGAGGTCTACACGCGCAGCAGCACCGGCGCCCTGGTGCGCCAGGTGCGCGACGACGCGGGCCGCTGGTCGACGGCGCAGTCGCTCGGCGGCGCCCTGACGTCGGCGCCGGCGACCGTGTCGTCGACCGCGGGCCGCACCGACGTGTTCGCCCGCGGCAGTCGCGGGCAGCTGGTGCAGCGGTACGCCGTCGACGGCGTGTGGTCGCGGTGGCGCGACCTGGGCGGCAGCTTCACCGGTGCTCCTGCCGTGACCTCCTGGGCAGCCGGTCGCCTGGACGTCCTCGTCCGCGGCGATGACGGCGCGCTCAGGCAGAAGTACTTCTCGGCCGGTCGCTGGTCGCCGTGGCGCTCGCTCGGCGGCGCGCTCGCCTCGGCCCCGTCGGCCGTCGCGATGAGAGCGGGACGGCTCGACGTCCTGGTCCGCGGCACCGACGGCCAGCTGCAGCACCGCTACTACGTCGGCGCCGGCCTGTGGTCGCCGTGGTCGAGGCTCGGCGGAACGCTGCACTCGCAGCCGACGGCGGTGACCACCGGTGACGGCCGTCTGGACGTCTTCCTGCGCGGGGGCGACGGTGAGCTGCGGCAGAAGTCCTACGTCCGCGGAGCCGGCTGGGGGCCCTACGTCCGCCTGGCCGGCCCGGTCGCGTCCGGCGCCGGCGCCGTGGTCGAGGCCGACGGCAGCCTGCTGCTGGCCGCACGCGACACCGGCGGCCGCCAGGTCGTGCGCAGCCGCCCGGTCGGCGGTGCCTGGACGGCGTGGTCGGCGCTCGACGGGCTGCGGGTGTTCCGCGGGCTCGGCGCCTGGGTCGACGTCTTCGACTACGAGTCGACCAGCACCCCGCTGCCGATGGCCGCCTCGCTCGACGACCTGCGAGCCCGCGGGGTGCGCACGCTCTACCTGCAGACCTCGCGGTTCAGCGCCGCCTACGACCTGGCGCCGTCCGCGGGCCGCTGGGTCGACGCGGCGCACGCGCGCGGTCTGGCCGTCGTCGGCTGGTACCTGCCCGGCTACGGCGACCTGGCCCGCGACCTGCGCCGGACCACCGCGATCGCCGCCCACGTCACACCTGCCGGCGGGCGGTTCGACGCCGTCGGCATCGACATGGAGGCCCACAGCGGCTGGGGCACCGGCAACGAGGTGCCGCGCACGACCATGAACACCCGTGCTGTCGAGCACCTGCGCTCCGTGCGGGCCCGCACGTCCGCGCCGCTCGCCGCCATCACCCCGCAGCCCACCGCCACCGACGGCGCGGGCGAGACCTGGGAGGGCTTCCCCTTCGCCGCGGTCGGCGCGAGCTCAGACCTCGTGCTGCCGATGAGCTACTGGCCGCGCACCTGCCACGACGCCTGCGTGCGCGACTACACGGCGACCAACGCCCGGTACGCCGCCGCCTGGAGCGGCAAGCCCGTGCACGTCGCCGGCCGCGGCTACCCCTCGCCCGACGGGACGCAGGTGACCGACAGCGACGTCCGCAGCTTCGTGGAGGGCGCCGTGGCCGCCCGTGTGCTGGGTGGCAGCGTCTACGACTACGCCTCCACCCGGACGCGGACGGCCTGGTGGCCGCTGCTCGCCCGGCTCGACGCGCCGTAGCCCGCCCGGGCCGTGGCCGCGCACCTACTCGCGGCGCAGGGCCAGCAGTCCGAAGGTCGCGCCGTTCGGGTCCTGCACGACCGAGAAGGTGCCGCCAGCGAACTCCATGGACGGCATGAGGACGGTGCCGCCGAGCGAGGCGACCTGCTCGGCCTTGGCCGCCGGGTCGGAGGCCGCGAAGTACGGCATCCAGTACGACGGCACCTGGGCGGGGACCATCTCCGGCATGTCCATGCAGCCGGCGACCGACGCGCTGCCCTGCGCGAACTCGGTGTAGCCGGGGGACGGGCGGTCCTCCCAGCCGAAGACGGTGGCGTAGAACGCCAGCGCGGCCGGCTGGTCCCGCGTCGACAGCTCGATCCAGGTCAGCGTGCCCTCGTCGTCGACGAGCTCGGCGCCGATGTGCCGGCCCGGCTCCCAGACCCCGAACACGGCGCCCGTCGGATCGGCGAACACGGCCATCCGCCCGAGGTCGTGGACGGCCATCGGCGGGGCCAGCGTCGAGCCGCCCGCCTCGGCGACGAGCGCCGCGGTCTTGTCGGCGTCGTCGGTGCAGACGTAGCAGGTCCAGACCGGCGGCTGGTCCGGCGTCATGAGGGGCATGACCCCGGCCACCTGCCGGCCGTCCAGCGAGAAGTTCGCGTAGCCGCCGAACTCCTCGCGGCCCTCGGACGCCGTCCAGCCGAACAGCGAGCCGTAGAAGGCAGCCGTCGCGCTCACGTCAGGGGTGCCGAGGTCGATCCAGATCGGCTGTCCGGGCTGGTAGGGGGTCTTGACGGTCATGGTGGTCTCCGCTGCTCGAGAGGGGTCGTCGCTCCAGGACGACGCCGCCCGGCACCGGGAGTCATCGGTGCCCTGGGGCGGCCGCGGCCGGATGGGACAGAATGGGGTTCGGTCTCACACCAGGAGTGCTCGTGCTGCAGCCCCAGTTCGCATCGGTCGCGGACGTCTCCGAGCGGCTCACCGCCGCCGGCTACCTCACCGACGACGCGATCGCGACGACCGTGTTCCTCGCCGACCGGCTCGGCAAGCCGCTGCTGGTGGAGGGCCCGGCCGGTGTCGGCAAGACTGAGCTCGCCAAGGCCGTCGCCGAGGCGACCGGCTCCGAGCTGATCCGCCTGCAGTGCTACGAGGGCCTGGACGAGGCGCGCGCGCTGTACGAGTGGAACTACAAGAAGCAGCTGCTCCGCATCCAGGCCAGCAAGGACGACGACAGCTGGGACGACATCCACGACGACGTGTTCGCGGAGGAGTTCCTGCTCAGCCGTCCGCTGCTGTCGGCGATCAGGCGCGACGACCCGACCGTGCTGCTCATCGACGAGACCGACAAGGCCGACGTCGAGGTCGAGGGCCTGCTGCTCGAGGTGCTGTCGGACTTCCAGATCACGATCCCCGAGCTCGGCACGATCAAGGCGACCCGTCGTCCGATCGTGTTCCTCACCTCGAACGCCACGCGAGAGCTGTCCGAGGCGCTCAAGCGCCGTTGCCTCTACCTGCACCTGGACTACCCGAGCGCCGAGCGCGAGAAGGCGATCGTGCTGTCGCGGGTGCCCGAGATCGCCGAGCAGCTCGCCGAGTCGCTGGTGCGCACCGTGCGCGCGCTGCGGTCGATGGAGCTGAAGAAGTCCCCGTCGATCTCCGAGTCGATCGACTGGGCCCGCACCCTGCTGGCGCTCGGCCTCGACACCCTCGACGAGGAGGCGGTCCGGACCACCCTCGGCGTGGTGCTCAAGCACGCGAGCGACCACGAGCGGGCCGGCGCTCAGCTGAAGCTGAACTAGCCGTGGCCACCGGCGGTCTGATCGACCGGGAGATCGGGTTCTTCCACGCGCTGCGCGACGCCGGCATCAGCATCTCGCTGGCTGAGGTCATCGACGCGACGCGCGCCCTCGGTGCGATCGACCTGCTCGACCGCGAGGCGCTGCGGGCTGCCTATGCCGCGACGACGCTCAAGCGGCCGGCGCACCGGCGCACCTTCGACACGCTGTTCGACCTGTGGTTCCCGCCGCTGGTCGGCGACCCCTCCGCGCGCGACGGCCAGGCCGACGCGGAGGGCGAGCCCGGCGAGGGCGAGGGCGCCGACGGCGACGGCAAGCCCGACACCGACGCGCTGCGCGACGCCCTGCGCGAGCTGCTGCTCGACGGCGACGAGGACGCGATGCGCCGCTTCGCCCGCGAGACGGTCCGCGACCTGGGCCGGGCCGACACCCAGCCCGGACGGCAGTCGTGGTTCTCCTACCGGGTGCTGCGCGGGCTGTCGCCCGAGACCCTCACGGCGTCGCTGCTCGACCGGCTGCTGGCCGGTCAGCAGCGCGGCGGGATGGCCGAGAAGGTCGCCCGCCAGACGATCTCGGAGCGGATCAAGCAGTTCCAGGAGATGGTCGAGTCCGAGGTCCGCCGCCGGCTCGCCGAGGACCGCGGGCCCGAGCAGCTGTCCAAGACCGCGGTGCAGCCGCTGGCGGAGCAGGTCGACTTCCTGCGCGCCAGCCGCAACGACATGGCCGAGCTGCGCCGCCAGGTGTTCCCGCTCGCGCGCCGCCTCGCCACCCGCCTGACCGCCAAGCGCCGGCTGGGCCGGACCGGCAAGCTCGACTTCCGCCGGACCGTCCGCGCCTCCCTGGGAACCGGCGGGGTGCCGCTCGTGACCCACCACCGCCCGCACAAGCCGCACAAGCCCGAGCTGACCGTGATCTGCGACGTCTCGGGCTCGGTCGCGGGCTTCGCGCACTTCACGCTGATGCTCGCGTACGCGCTGTCGGAGCAGTTCACCAAGGTGCGGGCGTTCGCGTTCATCGACACCGTCGACGAGGTGTCGCGGTTCTTCACCCCCGGCGGCGACGTCGCGGACGCCCTGGCGCGGATGTCGGCGGAGGCGAACCTCGTCTGGTTCGACGGCCACAGCGACTACGGCCACTCGCTCGAGGAGTTCGCGGCGAACTACCCGGACGCCGTCGGACCGCGCACCTCGCTGCTGATCCTCGGCGACGCGCGCAACAACTACCGCGCCACCGCCGTCCCGGTGCTGCGCTCCCTGGTCGGGAGGGCCCGCCACGCCTACTGGCTCAACCCGGAGCCGTCGGCCTACTGGGGCAGCGGCGACAGCGCGACCACGGCCTACGCCGACGTCATCGAGATGGTCGAGGTGCGCAACGCGGTGCAGCTCGAGGACTTCGTCCAGCGCCTGCTCCCGACCTGACGCCGGCACCACCCCGCTCGAACCGTGCGCTGGAGGGTCGCGCGCGGACGGTTCGAGCGGGGTAGTGGCTACGCTCGATCACGTGGGACGGCGCATCGGGGTCATGGGCGGCACGTTCGACCCCGTGCACCACGGCCACCTGTCGGCGGCCAGCGAGGCCGCGACCCGCTTCGCGCTCGACGAGGTCGTGTTCGTCCCGACCGGCCACCCGTACCAGAAGGCCGACCGTGACGTGAGTCCCGCGGAGGACCGCTACCTCATGACGGTCATCGCGACCGCCAGCAACCCGCGGTTCTCCGTCAGCCGGATCGACATCGACCGGCCGGGTACGACCTACACGATCGACACCCTGCGCGACCTGCAGCAGCAGTACGTCGACGCCGAGCTGTTCTTCATCACCGGGTCGGACGCCCTCGCCCAAATCCTGGGCTGGCGGTCGGCCGACGAGCTGTTCGAGCTGGCCCACTTCGTCGGGGTCAGCCGCCCGGGCTACGAGGCCGTCGACCTCAGCCGCTTCCCCGACGGCGCGGTCACGCATCTCGAGGTGCCGGCGCTGGCGATCTCCTCCAGCGACTGCCGCGCCCGGGTCCGGCGCGGCGACCCCCTCTGGTACCTCGTGCCGGACGGCGTCGTGCAGTTCGTCGAGAAGCGCCGGCTCTACCGGGCGACCCCGTGACCGAGACCCTGAGCCGGTCCGGCCGCCGCGCCGAGCAGCGCCGCCAGCGCCGCCGCCAGCAGGTGCGGCTCATCGGCGCGCTGCTGGCCGTGCTTGCCCTGCTCGCCGCCGGCTTCGCCGTCTACCTCGCCCGGGACGCCCCCGAGCCGCCCGCCCCCGTCGCGCAGGAGCAGGTGCGCACCCAGCGCACGCTCCTGCTGCAGGTGCAGGGCCCGAACGGCACCGGGGTCGCCAACGCCCTGCTGGCGCACGACCCGGACGAGCGCACCGGCGCCGTGGTGCTGCTGCCTCCGCAGGTGCTCGTCAACGTGCCCGGGACCGGCGCGGTCCCGCTGGGCAGGGCGCTGGTCACGGTGCCGCCGCAGGGCTCGCGCGACGCGCTCTCGGACCTCATGGGCGTCACCGTCGACGAGGGCTGGGTGATGGACCAGCCGGTGCTGGCCTCGCTCGTCGACGCGCTCGGGGGGATCCCGGTCGACGTCGACGTCCAGGTGGTGCGCGGGCAGAGCGTCGTGCTGAGCCCGGGCCGGCAGGACCTGACCGGCGCGCAGGCCGTGACGTTCGTGTCCTACCTCGCCCCGGGCGAGCAGGAGCAGGCACGCCTGGCGCGCCTGCAGGAGGTCCTGGACGGGCTCGTCAACGTCCTGCCCGCCACCGCGGCCGACCTCACGACGGTGCTGCGCGGCCTCGGTGACCGGTCCATCACGAGCACCGGGCTGCCCGACCTCGCCGCCTTCCTCATCGGGCTGGCCACCGTCGACGAGGCCGCCGCGCTGCAGTACGACGTGCTGCCCGTCGTCGACCTCGACCCGGGCGGCGACGTGACCGCGTTCCGGGCCGACACCGACGCGCTGACCTCGCTGGTCGACCGGCTGCTGGCCGACTCGGTGCCGGCCGGCGTCCGCGAGGGCGGCAACCGGGTGCTGGTGCTCAACGGCGTGGGGACCCCCGGGCTCGGCGATGCGGTGCGGGCCAAGCTGGTGCCCGCCGGCTTCGTGTTCGCCGGCTCGGACAACGCCCCGCGCTTCGGCTACACGACCACGCAGGTCCTCGTCCCGGAGGCCACCGTCGAGGGGCAGGCGCTCGGCGAGCGGGTCGCGGCGGCGCTCGGGCTGCCGGGCGCCAGGATCGGGACGCAGGACATCGGCACCAGCGCCGACGTGATCGTCGTGGTCGGGTCCGACTTCCGCCCCTGAGCCCACGACGGCCAAGCCCTCCGGCGGGGCGCCGGTAGCCTGGGGTCTCCAGACTGTCGACGAGAGAAGATCCCGTGCCCGCCTCAGAGCGCTCCGTCGAGCTGGGCCTGGCCGCTGCCCAGGCCGCCGCCGACAAGCTCGCCAGCGACATCCTGCTGCTCGACGTCAGCGAGCAGCTCGTCATCACCGACGTGTTCCTGCTGGCCTCGGCCCCCAGCGACCGCCAGGTCAAGGCCGTCGTCGACGAGATCGAGGACCGGCTCCGTGAGCTCGGTGCCAAGCCGGTCCGGCGCGAGGGCGCGCAGGAGGCCCGCTGGGTCCTGCTCGACTTCGGCGACATCGTCGTGCACGTCCAGCACGAGGAGGAGCGGGTCTTCTACGCCCTCGAGCGGCTGTGGAAGGACTGCCCGGTCATCCCGTTCGTCGACCGGGACGCCGAGCGCGCCGCCGGCCGCCCCGTCGCCTCCTGAGCACCCCCGCCCGCCGGCTCGTCCTGCTCCGGCACGGCCGCACGGCGCACAACGCCGGTGGGGTCGTGCAGGGCCAGCTCGACGTCGATCTCGACCGGACGGGACGGGCGCAGGCCGCCGCTGCCGCCGAGGCGCTGGTCGCCGTCCGCCCGTCGGTCCTGGTCACCAGCGACCTGCGACGCGCATTCGACACCGCCGCACCGGTCGGCGTCGCGACCGGCCTCGAGCCGGTGCTCGACCCGCGCCTGCGGGAGCTGTACCTCGGCACCTGGCAGGGCCTGACCCGGGTCGAGGCGCAGGCCGCCCACCCGCAGGAGCACGCCGACTGGCGGGCCGGGCGCGACGTGCCCCGCGGCGGCGGCGAGACCTACCGCGACGCGGGGGAGCGGGCTGCGGCGTGCGTGCGCGAGCACCTGGCCGCCGTGCCGGCCGGCGGCGCGATGATCGCCGTCACCCACGGCGGGACGTCGCGGGCGCTGCTCGGCGTGCTGCTCGAGCTGCCCGACACCTCCTGGGGGCGGTTCGCGCCGCTGGGGAACGCCTGCTGGTCGGTGCTGGTCGAGGCCTCGTGGGGGTGGCGCCTGGAGCGGCACAACACGGGCCTCGGGCCGCTCGTGGGACCGGTCGCACAGAGTCCGGTCGAGGCGCGTGAGCGACCCGGCGCGCAGGCCTTGTAGAGTGCTGACCGCACGACGCGGGGCTGTGGCGCAGCTGGTAGCGCACCACACTGGCAGTGTGGGGGTCAGGGGTTCGAGTCCCCTCAGCTCCACCCGTAGGCAAGGCCCGGTGACCTGGGACAACAGGTCGCCGGGCCTTAGTCGTTCCTCGGGCCTCAACTTCGACGTGTGCAGATCGTGTGCAGATCGATCCTGGTCGCGCTTCAAGACCGCCCCACGAAGCTCTCGCCTGCGGCGTTCTGATCCCTGTCCGGGCGTCGGCGGCCATG
>JAOPVV010000185.1 GCA_025966005.1 Frankiales bacterium | reverse complement strand
CGCTGGCCGGTGCGGCCGCGGGGCGCGCGCCGTCGCGGCGTGCGCCGAGCAGCGCCGCACTGCCGGCCCTGTACCGTCTGGGCCTCGCCGCGCGGGTCGCGCGGCGCCTGTCCCGGAAGGTGGTCCCGTGAGCCTCGACGTCCTCGACGCGGTCGTGCTGGGCGTGGTGGAGGGGCTCACCGAGTTCCTGCCCGTCTCCAGCACCGGCCACCTGACGATCGCCGAGGGCCTGCTCGGGCTCGACGTCGACGATCCCTCCGTCACCGCCTTCACCGCCGTCATCCAGTCAGGGGCGATCGCGGCGGTGCTGATCTTCTTCGGCAAGGACATCCTGCGCTTCGCGCGCGGCTTCCTCGGCGGCCTGCGCTCGAGCGCCGGGCGGCAGACCGAGGACTGGCGGCTCTCGCTCGCCGTGCTCGTCGGCTCGCTGCCCATCGGGATCGTCGGGCTCGTCTTCCGCGACGTGGTCAAGGGGCCGGTGCTCCGCTCGCTGGTCACCGTCGGCGTCGCGCTCATCGTGTGGAGCGCGGTCCTGGTCTACGCCGAGCGGCGCGCCACCCAGCGCCGCCCCGAGGCCGAGGTCACCGTCCGCGACGGGCTGTTCATCGGGCTGGCGCAGTGCGTCGCGCTCGTCCCCGGCGTGTCCCGCTCGGGCGCCACCATCTCCGCCGGCCTGCTGCTGGGCCTGGACCGGGTCGCCTCCACCCGGCTCGCGTTCTTCCTGGGCATCCCGGCGCTGGTGGCCGCCGGCGCCCTCGAGCTGCCGTCCGCGCTCGACGGCTCGGTCGGCCTCGGCCCGGTGGTCGTGGGCACGGTGGTGTCGTTCCTGGTCGCGTACGCCTCCATCGCCTGGCTGCTGCGCTTCGTCCAGACCCACTCGATCGTGGCCTTCGTGCCGTACCGCGTCGCGCTCGGCGTGGTCGTGCTGGGCGTGCTCGCCATGACCGCGTGACGCGCTCGGGAGGCGTCGCGTCCTGCCTGGCGAGCAGCCCCACGAGCTGCCAGGCGCACACCCGCCTGTGGCGCGACGGCGTGCTCGTCGAGCAGGGGTTCCCGGTCGAGGACATCAGCACCCACCTCGCCGAGGAGGGCACGGTGGTGTGGCTGGACCTGCTGCAGCCGTCGGTCACCGACATGGACGTCGTCGTCGAGGAGCTCGGCCTGCACCCGCTGGCCATCGAGGACGCCCTGCACGACCACCAGCGACCCAAGCTCGACCGCTACGACGACCACCTGTTCCTCGCGGCCTACGCGGTGTCCTGCGTCCCCGGCGACGGGCTGTTGCTGCGGACGGCGGAGGTCGCGGCGTTCCTCACCCCCCGAGCGCTCGTCACCGTCCGCAAGGACCCGCTGCTCGAGCTCGAGCCGCTCCTGCAGCGCTGGGACGGCACGCCCGGGAACGCCCCGAGCGGCGTGGCCTACCTCGCCCACGGCCTGGTCGACCACCTCGTCGACGGCCACACCGCCGCGGTCGAGGTGCTCGACGACGAGGCCGAGGACCTCGAGGACCTGCTGTTCGCCGACGTCAGCACCAGCGGTGACCTGCAGCGGCGCTCGTTCGCGCTGCGCAAGGCGCTCACCGCGCTGCGTCGCGCCGTCCTGCCGATGCGCGACGTCGTGGCGGTGATGCTGCGGCCCGAGGTCGGCCTGACCGACGAGCGGATGGCGCCGTACCTGCGCGACATCGACGACCACGTGCAGCGCGCGGCCACCGACATCGACGGGCTGCGCGACCTGCTGGGCTCGATCTTCGACACGAACCTCACGCTGGCCAGCAACCGGCTCAACGAGACGATCTTCCGGCTGACGGCGTACGCGGCGATCCTGGCCGCGACGACCGCCGTGACCGGCTACTTCGGTCAGAACGTGCCCTTCCCCGGCTCGCAGGAGCCCGGCGGCTTCGTCACGTCCACCGTCCTGCTCGTCCTGTCCGTCGTCGGGCTGTACGCCTTCTTCAAGCGCAGGGGCTGGCTGTGAGGGTGGCCGTGACCCCCGGCAGGACGACGGTCCTCGGCTAGCGTCCCGGCGCATGACCACCGTCGTCCTCGTCCGGCACGGCCTGACCCGCATGACCGGCCCCGTCCTCGCCGGCTGGACCCCAGGGCTCCACCTGGACGAGCGCGGGACCGCGCAGGCCGAGGCGGTCGCCGAGCGGCTGCGGCCGGTCCCGTTCGCCGCGGTCGTGTCCAGCCCGCTCGACCGCTGCCTCGACACCGCCGGCGCGGTGCTCGCCGGTCGCGGGCTCGAGCTCGACGTCGACGACCGGCTGGGGGAGTGCCGCTACGGCGACTGGACCGGCCGGCCGATCAAGGAGCTGGTCAAGGACCCGCTGTGGAAGGTCGTGCAGAACCACCCCTCCGCCGTGGTGTTCCCCGGCCCCGAGGGCGAGGCGCTGCGCGACACCCAGGTGCGCGCGGTCGCCGCCGTCCGCGACTGGAACCACCGGCTCGGTCCCGACGCCACCTGGATGGCCTGCTCGCACGGCGACGTCATCAAGGCCGTCGTCGCCGACGCGATGGGGCTGCACCTCGACCAGTTCCAGCGGATCGTCATCGACCCCTGCTCGGTCACGGTCATCCGGTACACCGAGCTGAGGCCGTTCGTCGTGCGCCTCAACGACACCGGCGGCGGCGTGGCGGACCTGGTGCCGCCGAAGAGGAGGAGCCGGCGCAAGGCCTCCTCGGACGCGACGCCCGGCGGGGGCGCCGGCGCCGGATCGGTCTAGGGACGCCGCCGGTCTAGGGTTGGGCCGTGCCCCGACAGGTCTTCCTCTTCGACCCGCCCGAGCGCTTCGTCGCGGGCACCGTCGGCCAGCCCGGCGACCGCACGTTCTACCTGCAGGCCTCCGGTGGCGGTCGCACCGTCTCGGTCGCGCTCGAGAAGGTGCAGGTCCAGGTCCTCGCCGACCGGCTCGAGGAGCTGCTCGAGGAGGTCCGCCGTCGCGGCGCCGGCGAGGTGCCGCTGGTGGCCCCGCGCGAGCTCGAGGACACCGCGCCGCTGGACGCCCCCGTCGAGGAGGAGTTCCGCGTCAGCACCATGGGCCTGGCCTGGGACGGCGAGCTCGACCGCGTCGTCGTCGAGGCACTGGCGCCGCAGGAGGCCGAGGGCGAGGAGGTCGAGCCGCTCGCCGACGCCGAGGAGGGCCCGGACGCGCTGCGCGTGCGCCTCACCGCCGACATGGCCCGCGCGTTCATCGCCCGCGCCCAGCGCGTCGTCGCCGCAGGCCGCCCGCCGTGCCCGCTGTGCTCGCTCCCGCTGGACCCGGAGGGCCACGTCTGCCCGAGGCAGAACGGTCACCGCCGCTGAGCGGGCCTGCGCCGACGGGCGGCGTGCCGGACACTGGCGGCATGACCGGCCCGGCACCGACCACGTTCGAGCTCGACGAGGTGCTTCGCCTGCTGCGCGAGGGCGAGCTGGGCATCGAGGGCCGGCTCGTCGACGCCAGCAACGCGACGCTCTACTGCAGCGCCACCCTCGACGGCGTCACGGCCGCGGCGGTCTACAAGCCGGTCCGCGGCGAGCGTCCGCTGTGGGACTTCCCGGACGGCACGCTGGCCGGTCGCGAGGTCGGCGCCTACCTGGTGTCGCAGGCCACCGGCTGGGACGTCGTCCCGCCCACCGTCATGCGCGACGGGCCGTACGGGCCGGGGATGTGCCAGCTGTGGGTCGACGTCGACGAGACGGTCGACCTGCAGGCGCTGGCCCGCAGCGACCACCCCGACCTGCGGCGGATGGCGGTCTTCGACGCGGTCGTCAACAACGCCGACCGCAAGGGCGGCCACCTGCTGCCGCGCGAGGACGGGCGGGTGCAGGGCATCGACCACGGCATCTGCTTCTCCGTCGAGGACAAGCTGCGGACCCTGCTGTGGCAGTGGCGCGGCGACCCGCTCACCGACGAGTCCTTCGAGGTCCTGTCCGTGCTGCGGGCCGAGCTCGAGGGCGAGCTGGGGGAGCAGCTGCACGCGCTCCTGACGGTCAGCGAGGTGCGGGCGACCGTGGCCCGGGTCGACCGACTGCTGACCTCCCGGCGCCACCCGCAGCCGTCCGCCGACTGGCCGGCGATCCCCTGGCCGCCGTTCTAGCAGCAGCTACATCGCGGGGACGGTGACGCAGCCGGGGGTCCGGCCGAGCTTGACCAGGCCCGCCTTGTCACCGGCCTGCAGGTCGGCCACGGTGCGGGGGAGCAGCGTCGCCATGAGCTGGCGGGCGTCGCCGGTGTGGGCCAGCCCCATCGCGTGCCCGAGCTCGTGCAGCACGACCGCGTTCCAGGACGTGCCGCCGCGCAGCGGGAGCACGTCGGTGCGGTCCAGGGCCACGACGGCGGCCCGGGTGGCCGCGATCTTCGCGCCGGCCGGGGTCTGGACGCCGAACCAGGAGGTGCGGGTCATGGCGAGCACGCCCTTGGCCTGGCCGCGCAGCAGGTCGCTGGAGGTCGCGTCCGCCCAGCCGATGAGGACCGGCGGGTAGGTCGCGCTGGCGGCCTTGGGCAGGTAGCCGGCGGTCGGCACCCTGGTGGTCGCGCCGACGTACTTCCAGGTCGTCCCGGTCAGGGCCGCGATGCGGGCGACCGAGGACGTGAGCACGGCGAGCCCGCCGGCCGGCCCGCGGGTGGTGTTGGAGGTCCACAGGATCGGCGCGCAGGGGTTCCAGCGGACGGGCTTACCGTCCAGGACCGAGGAGAACGCGTAGGAGGCGGTGCCGAGGCTCGCGGGACGGACGGTCGCGCTGCTGGCGACGGCGGCCTGGGAGGCGCTCGACCCGGCCAGCGCGACGGCGCCGGTTGCGGGGAGCAGGGCCAGACCGGTGCCCGCCGACAGGACGAGGGCGGCGGAGGCGACGAGCGCCTTGCGGATACGCAGGGTGACCATGACTGATGTCTCGGTGACCCACCGTGACCAGTCCTCACCCGAACGGGTGACCAGACGGGCAGGGAGCCCCGCCGGCGCTCGGTAGGCTGCGCCGCATGCAGTCCTGGTCCGCCGCCGCCCTCCCCGACCTGCCGGGGGACGCCTGCGCGGCCCCGCTCCGGCTCCACGACAGCTCCGCTCAGGCCCTGGTCGACGTCGTCGTCGACGGTCCGACCGCCCGGCTCTACGTCTGCGGCATCACGCCCTACGACGCCACCCACCTGGGCCACGCGGCGACCTACCTGGCCTTCGACACGCTGGTCCGCCTCTGGCGCGACCGCGGGCTGACCGTCGACTACGTCCAGAACGTCACCGACATCGACGACCCCCTGCTCGAGCGGGCCACCCGCGACGGCGAGGACTGGCGGGTGGTGGCCGAGCGCGAGACCGACCTGTTCCGCGAGGACATGACGGCGCTGCGCTGCCTGCCGCCGACCCACTACGTCGGTGCGGTCGAGGCGATGGACGAGATCAGCGCCTTCGTGGTGCGGCTGCTCGACGCCGGCGCGGCGTACCGCGTCCCGACCGCGCACGGCGACGACGTCTACTTCGCCGTCGGGACTGCCGCCCACTTCGGCGAGGTCAGCCGCTACGACACCGCGACCATGCTGTCGCTGTTCGCCCAGCGCGGCGGCGACCCCCAGCGGACCGGCAAGAAGGACCCGCTCGACCCGCTGCTCTGGCTCGCGGCGCGCCCCGGGGAGCCCTCCTGGCCGTCACCGCTCGGAGCGGGCCGTCCCGGCTGGCACGTCGAGTGCGCGGCGATGGCCGTCAACCGGCTCGGCATGCCCTTCGACGTGCAGGGCGGCGGCTCGGACCTGCTCTTCCCGCACCACGAGATGTCCGCCGCCCACGGCGAGGTCGCCGCGGGCGGCTGGCCGTTCGCCCGCACCTACGTCCACGCCGGCATGGTCGGGCTCGAGGGCGAGAAGATGAGCAAGTCCCGCGGCAACCTGGTGTTCGTCTCGCGGCTGCGCGCCGCCGGTGTCGACCCGGGCGCCGTACGTCTGGCCCTGCTGTCCGCGCACTACCGCACCGACCGCGAGTGGACGGACGCGACGCTGGCCGCCGCCCAGGAGCGGCTCGCCGCGTGGCGCGCCGGGGCGTCCCGGCCCAGCGGCCCGTCGGGGGCCGC
>JAOPVV010000165.1 GCA_025966005.1 Frankiales bacterium | reverse complement strand
CCCAGCTCGCGCAGCGTGAAGGTCCGGCTGGCGGCGCGCGGGTGCAGGACGACGGCGGCCGCGCGGTGCTCGCGGGTCGCGCCGAGCACCAGGTCGGCGCCGGCGACGTGCTCGGCAACGAGCTCCCGGGCGCGGAAGTCCGCGCCGTCGACCCCGTAGGAGGCGAGCGTGGTGTGGGCGTGCGCCTCCATCGGCGAGCCCGAGTGCCCCCACGTGCCGGCCGACTCGACGACGAAGCGGTCGGCGTCGGCGCCCAGGCGCTCGGCGAGGCCGGCGCGCATCAGCCGCTCGGCCATCGGCGAGCGGCAGATGTTGCCCGTGCAGACGTGCAGCACCCGGAAGACGTCGCTCACGGTGCGACCTCGAGGTCGGGCAGCAGCTCGCGCAGTGCGTCGAGGTCGACCGCACCGGCGCGCCGGACGACCGGCCGGTCGCCGGTCAGGTCGACGATCGTGCTGGGCACCGGGTCGCCGGTGCTGCCCGCGTCGAGGTAGACCGCGACCGCGCTGCCGAGCTGGCGCTCGGCGTCGGCGGCGTCGGCGGCCGGCGGCTGGCCGGTGCGGTTGGCGCTGCTGACCGCGAGCGGCCCGGTCTCGGCGAGGACCGCGAGCGCGACCGGGTGCAGCGGCATCCGCACGGCCACGGTTCCGCGGGTCTCGCCGAGGTCCCAGGCCAGGCTCGGGGCGGCGCGCACGATCAGCGTCAGGGGGCCCGGCCAGAACGACTCGACCAGCGCGCGCATCTCGGCCGTGACGTGCTGGGCCAGCCCGTCCAGACCGCGCCAGGCGCCCACAAGCACCGGCACCGGCATGTCGCGCCCGCGGCCCTTCGCGGCCAGCAGGCGGTCGACGGCCGGAGGCGAGAAGGCGTCGGCGGCCAGGCCGTAGACGGTGTCGGTGGGGAGCACGGCGAGGTCGCCGCGGCGCAGCGCCGCGACGGCCTGGGCGACGCCGTCGGCGGCGTCCTCGGTGACGTCGTGGGTGCTCACGCGGTCGTGCCGGCGGCCGGGTTCCACCGCGCCGTGACGTACCGGTCGCGGTCGGCGTGGTCGCGGTGGTCCTGCACTTCGGACCAGCCACCGGCCTCCAGGAAGACGGCGGGCGCGGTCGTGCCCTGGCGGTCGGAGTGCTCGACGACCACGAGCCCGCCGGGCTTGAGCAGCCGGCGGGCGGCCTGCTCGACGAGCCGGATGACGTCGAGGCCGTCCTCGCCCGCCCACAGCGCGATGCCCGGGTCGTGGTCGAGGACCTCGGGGTCGGGGATGTGCGCCTCGGTCGTCGCGACGTAAGGCGGGTTGCTGACGACCAGGTCGAGCGTGCCGTCGAAGCCCGGCAGCGCGTCCTCGGCCGAGCCCAGGTGCAGCTGCACCTCGGGATCACCCGCCTTGACGCGGTTCTGGGCGTTGCGGCGGGTCCACGCCAGGGCGCCCTCGTCGCGCTCGACGGCGTGGACGGTCGCGCCGGGGAGCTCGTTGGCCAGTGCGAACGCCATCGTCCCGGAGCCGGTGCACAGGTCGACGCACAGCGGCGCGGTCCAGCCCTCGGCCCGCACGGCGTCGACGGCCCACTGGACGACCGACTCGGTCTCGGGTCGCGGGACGAACACCCCTGGGCCGACCTCGAGCTCGATGTAGCGGAACCCGACGGAGCCGGTGAGGTGCTGCAGCGGGACCCGGTCGGCGCGGCGGCCGACGAGCTTGTCGTAGGCGTCGGCCTGCTCGCTCGTCAGGTCGTCGAGCATGAGCAGGTCGGACGGCTTGGCCAGGCCGAGCACGTGCACCGCGAGCGCCCGGGCGTCGTGCTCGGGCGAGGCGACGCCGGCCGCGGCGAGGCGGTCTGTCGCGGTCCGCACGGCGGCGCGCAGTGGGGTCATGACGTCTCCTGTCCGGCGAGCTTGGCGGCGGTGTCGGCGTCGACCAGCGACTGGATGACCGGGTCGAGGTCGCCGTCGAGCACCTGCGCGAGGTTGTTGGCCTTGTAGCCGCTGCGGTGGTCGGCCACGCGGTTGTCCGGGTAGTTGTACGTCCGGACCTTCTCGCTGCGGTCGACGGTGCGGATCTGGGCGCCGCGCACGGCGCTGTCCTTGGCGGCCTGCTCCTCGAGGGCCAGCGCGAGCAGGCGGGCCCGCAGCACGCGCATGCCGGCCTCCTTGTTCTGCAGCTGGCTCTTCTCGTTCTGCATCGCGACCGTGACACCGGTCGGCAGGTGCGTGATGCGCACCGCCGAGTCGGTCGTGTTGACGCTCTGCCCACCCGGGCCGCTGGAGCGGTACACGTCGATCTTGAGGTCGTTCTGGTCGATCGTGACGTCGACCTCCTCCGCCTCGGGCAGCACGAGGACGCCGGCGGCCGAGGTGTGGATGCGTCCCTGGCTCTCGGTGGCCGGCACCCGCTGCACGCGGTGCACGCCGCCCTCGTACTTCAGGCGTCCGAAGACGGGGTTGGCCGGGTCGCGGCTCTTGACGCCCAGCTGGATGTCCTTGTAGCCGCCGAGCTCGCCCTCGGTCGCGCTGATGACCTCGACCTTCCAGCCGCGCTGCTCGGCGTAGCGGGTGTACATCCGGACGAGGTCACCGGCGAACAGGGCCGACTCGTCGCCACCCTCCCCCGCCTTGACCTCGAGCAGGCAGTCGTTGCCGTCGGCGGGGTCCTTCGGGACGAGCAGGTCGCGGATCACGACGTCGAGCTCAGCGAGCTGCTGCTCCAAGCCGACGGCCATCTCGGCCATCTCCTTGTCCTCCGCCGCCATCTCGCGGGCGGCCTCGAGGTCGGCGCGGACGGTCTCCTGCTCGCGGATCGCGGCCACCAGCGGGCCCAGCTCGGCGTAGCGCCGGCCCAGCTGCCGGGCGCGGGCCTGGTCGCCGTGGACGGCGGGGTCGGCGAGCTCGGCCTCGAGGTCGGCGTACTCGCTCAGGGCGTTGTCGGTCGGCGTGCCTAGTGCTTCAGCCATCTGCTGCTCTCTCCCCGGGAACGGCAGCGGCGCCCGTCCCCTCGGGGGGACGGGCGCCGCAGGGTCGCTACTTGGAGCGCTTGCCGAAGCGCTGCTCGAACCGGGCCACGCGGCCACCGGTGTCGAGGATCTTCTGCTTGCCCGTGTAGAACGGGTGGCAGGCCGAGCAGACGTCGGAGCTGATGGCACCCGACTTCTCGGTGCTGCGCGTCGTGAAGACGTTGCCGCAGGTGCAGCTGACGGTCGTCGAGACGTACGTCGGGTGGATGTCGGGCTTCATGGCCGTGCCTCTCGGTCGGGGGAGCCGCCGGGTCCGCTGCGACGAGGCGTCGCCGCGCGGGGAACCGGTGCTCGGTCGGGGACCAGTGTGCCAGAACGGCGCACCGACGGTCGCAACGCTCGGCGGGCAGCCCTGCTTCCCCCGCACGCGCTGTCAGGCCCAGGCCGGCACCCCCTCGGGGGCGCCGGCCCGCGGCCGTGCGACGGACTAGTCCTGGTGGACGGTCGTCTTCTGGATCTGCAGCAGGAACTCGACGTTGGTGCGGGTCGCCTTCATCTTGTCCAGCAGCAGCTCGAGCGAGGCCGAGGTGTCGAGGGCGTGCAGCACGCGACGCAGCTGCAGCACGATCCGCAGCTCCTCCGGGGAGAGCAGCAGCTCCTCCTTGCGCGTGCCCGAGGCGTCGACGTCGATCGCCGGGAAGATGCGCTTGTCGGCCAGGCGCCGGTCCAGCTTGAGCTCGGCGTTGCCGGTGCCCTTGAACTCCTCGAAGATCACCGTGTCCATGGCGGACCCCGTCTCGACCAGCGCGGTCGCGAAAATCGTGAGCGAGCCGCCGTTCTCGATGTTGCGGGCCGCGCCGAGGAAGCGCTTCGGCGGGTACAGCGCTGCCGAGTCGACACCACCGGTGAGGATGCGGCCCGAGGCCGGCGCGCCCAGGTTGTAGGCGCGTCCCAGCCGGGTGATCGAGTCGAGCAGCACGACCACGTCGTGACCGAGCTCGACCAGGCGCTTGGCGCGCTCGATCGACAGCTCGGCGACGGTGATGTGGTCCTGCGGCGGCCGGTCGAAGGTCGAGGCGATGACCTCACCCTTCACCGAGCGCTGCATGTCGGTGACCTCCTCGGGCCGCTCGTCGACCAGGACGACCATGAGGTGGCACTCGGGGTTGTT
>JAOPVV010000172.1 GCA_025966005.1 Frankiales bacterium | reverse complement strand
CACGCCGGACGCCGCGCCGCAGCGGTGCGGCGGCGTCGCGTGAGCCGACCTCACCGGCGCCGCCGGCTCGACCGGGGGGCCTCTCCGGCGCAGGTCGTCGTCGTCGCCTTCGCCGCCGCGATCGCGGTCGGCACGCTGCTGCTGATGCTGCCGGTCGCCCAGCGGGGTCCGGGTGGGTCGGGGTTCGTGGACGCGCTGTTCGTGGCGACCTCCGCGGTGTGCGTCACCGGCCTGACGACGGTCGACACGGCTCAGCACTGGTCGGGGACCGGGCAGGTGGTCGTCCTGGCGCTGGTGCAGGTCGGGGGCTTCGGGATCATGACCCTGGCCACCCTGCTGGGGCTGCTGGTCTCCCGGCGGCTCGGGCTGCAGACCCGGCTGAACACCGCGGCGGAGGGCAAGAGCCTCGGCCTCGCCGACGTCCGCAAGGTGCTGCTCGGGGTCGCCCGGACGAGCCTGCTCATGGAGGCCGGCGGCGCCGTGGTGCTGGCCGGGCGCTTCGCCACGTCCTACGACGAGCCGGTGGGACGCGCCCTGTGGCTGGGCGTCTTCCACTCCGTCTCGGCCTTCAACAACGCCGGTTTCGCGCTGTTCAGCGACAGCCTCGTGCGCTTCGCGACCGACCCGTGGGTAACCTTGCCGATCAGCCTGCTGGTCGTCGCCGGGAGTCTCGGGTTCCCCGTCCTGTTCGAGCTGCGTCGGGCCTGGCGCACTCCACGGCGGTGGTCCTTGCACAGCAAGATCGTCGTGACGATGACGGCGGTGCTGGTCCCCCTCGGCGCGGTCCTGCACCTGGCGCTGGAGTGGTCCAACCCGCGCACATTCGGGCCGCTCGGCGTGCCCGGGAAGCTGCTCGCCGGGTTCTTCCACGGCGTGCAGCCGCGCAGCGGCGGCTTCAACGTCGTCGAGGTCGGTGCCCTGAACGAGGAGACGCTGCTCGGCACCGACGTGCTCATGTTCATCGGCGGCGGCAGCGGCGGGACGGCGGGCGGCATCAAGGTGACGACGTTCGCCGTCCTGCTGTTCGTCATCATCACGGAGGTCCGGGGCGACCAGAGCGTGACGGCGTTCGGGCGCCAGATCCCCCGCGAGGTGCAGCGGCAGGCGCTGAGCGTGGCGCTGCTGGCCGTGGCCGGCGTGGTGGGCGCGACGTCGCTGCTGCTGGTGATGACGCCGTTCAGCCTGGACGAGGTGCTGTTCGAGGTCATCTCGGCGTTCGCGACCGCTGGCCTGTCGACCGGCATCACGCCCGAGCTGGGGGTGCCGGGGCAGCTGGTCCTGGTCGTGCTGATGTTCCTCGGACGGCTCGGGCCGATCACCTTCGCGTCGGCCCTGGCCTTGCGCTCGCGGCCCCGCCGGTACGAGCTCCCCCAGGAGCGCCCGATCATCGGCTAGGACCCTGGCCGCACGACACGACGACGGAGACCGCGATGTCCGACCTGTTCCACCGCAAGGACCCCTCGACGCGACGCCTCGCCGCGATCGACAGCGTCGTCGTCATCGGCCTCGGCCGGTTCGGGCGCTCGCTGGCCCTGGAGCTGGTGGCGTCCGGTACCGAGGTGCTGGGCATCGACTGCGACGGCCGGCTGGTGCAGGAGCTGAGCACCGAGCTGACGCACTGCGTGCAGGCCGACAGCACCAGCGAGGACGCCCTGCGACAGCTCGGCGTGCAGGAGTTCGACCGGGCGGTGGTGGCGATCGGCTCGCACATCGAGGCCAGCCTGCTGACCGCGTCGCTGCTCAAGACGCTCGGCGTCGGCCAGGTGTGGGCCAAGGCGATCAGCGAGGCCCACGGACGGATCCTGGAGCAGCTGGGCATCTCCCACGTCGTCTACCCCGAGCACGAGATGGGCCGTCGCGTCGCGCACCTCGTCAAGGGACGGATGTTGGACTTCATCCAGTTCGAGCCCGACTACGCGATGGTCAAGACGCTGCCGCCCGAGGGACTGCTCGGCATCCCGCTCTCGGAGTCCCGGATCCGCCGTCAGCACGGCGTGACCGTGGTCGGGGTCAAGAAGCCGGACCAGGCCTTCACGCACGCCACCGGGGAGACCGTGCTCGAGGAGGGCGACACCATCATCATCTCGGGGGTGCCCCGCGCGGTGGAGCGGTACAGCGAGCTGCGCTGATCCTGGTGGCGACCCCGCACCGACGGGCAGCCTGACACCGTGTTCGACGCCGATCCGGTCGCCCTGCTCGCCCGCGAGCTGCTGCGCGACCGCGCCCGCGACCTCGTCACCGAGACCTGCGCGTGGGCGGTGGGGCTGTCGGACCAGCCGCACCACGCGCGCCGCGGCGGGCGGGCTGTCGCGACCGGGCTCACCCTGGGCCAGCGTGCGGCGGCGGCGCTGCCGCTCAGCGGTGAGGAGGACGCGCCGCTCGAGCTCGGCGAGACCCGTCCGGGCAGCTTCGGCGACGCCCTGGGGGCGCTGCAGGCGAACGGACGGCTGCACGCCGACCGCTTCGAGCAGCAGGTGCTGGTGCCGTTCGTGCTGGAGACCTGCGTGCTGGCGACCGAGCGCGCCGCGTTGCACGAACCGCAGGCCTGGGCCGAGCTGCTCGACGAGCTCGGGGAGGACGGCTCGGACCCGGTCGCGGTCGTCCGCGCCGCCGAGTGGGAGGCGCCGCTGCGCACCGAGGCCGAGCAGCTGGTGCTCGCCGCGCTGGGCCCGGCGCCGCTCGTGCAGGTGGAGGCCGAGGGGCTGCCGCTGTCGCTGGTCCGGGCCGCCGAGGCCGAGCTGCGGGCGGCCACCGGAGAGGCGGCGCAGGTCGAGCCGCGCGACGACGACGAGCTGGCCGGGGCGCTGTTCCTGGCTGAGACCGCCTTGAGGGACGCCGCTCTCAGCGTGCCCGTGCCGCCCGACGAGGCGCCGGTGCTGCTGGACGCCCTGCTGGCCGAGGGGCTCGACCCGGACGAGGTCCTGGAGGTCCTCCCCCACCTGCCGGTGCTCGCCGACACGGCCGACGCCGTCGCCGAGCGGCTGCGCCAGGACTGAGGCGTCCGGTGCCCTCAGCCCGGCGTCGCGGCGACGGCCTCGCCGATGCGTCGCAGCTGCTGGACCTGCACGGCGGTCAGCCGGTCGAAGACCAGGCGCCGCACCTGCTCGACGTGCCCCGGCGCGGCCTGCTCGAGCGCGGCGTACCCGTCGTCGGTGAGCACGGCGATCTGCCCGCGGCGGTCGGTCGGGCAGGTCTCGCGCCGGATCCAGCCGCGCCTCTCCAGCTGACCGACAGCGTGCGACAAGCGGCTGCGGGAGCTGCCGGCGGCGTCCGCGAGGGCGCTCATGCGCCGGGACCGGTCGGGCGCCTCGGACAGCCGCACGAGCAGCTCGTAGTAGGTGTGCGGCATGCCCGCCTCGGCCTGCAGCTGCGCGTCGACGCCGGTCTGCAGCGCCTCGATCGCCGACAGCAGCGCGCGCCAGGCCCGCTGCTCGTCCTCGTCCAGCCATCGCGTCATGCGCCCACCCTAGCCCGAAGTGGTTGAACTCTCAACTTCATGGCCGTTCCGACCCCGGTCCCTGCCACGAGCACCGCGTGCTGCACGTCCTCGTCCCGACCTGCAGCGCCTCTGGCCCGCCCGCGCGAGAGGGCCTCGTACGGCCGAGAACTCCGGCGGCCCGGGCGAGGCCTGGCGTCAACGACGACGACGGCCGGCCCCCGAGGGGACCGGCCGTCGACGTGCGTGGAGCAGGGACTACGCCTGCGGCGCCCGGGTGGTGGGACGCGGGTTGCGGCCGGCGTAGGTCGACGACCCGCTGGTGGGGCCGCTCGGACGGCGGGAGCTGTTGCGGCCGTAGGTGTTCGTGCGGCGCTCGCCCTGCGGACGCGGGACGTAGGGCGCACGCGGCGCGACGACGATCGGCTCGCCGGACTCCGCCAGCTCGCGCACGGCCGGGTGGCCGATCACGACGGTGACGGCGCTGGCCTCGACACCGGCGCGCTCGCGCATGCGCTGGTGCTCGCGGGCCTGGTCGCTGGTGATGAACGACAGGACGGTGCCGCTGGCGCCGGCGCGGGCCGTGCGGCCGGAGCGGTGCAGGTAGTCCTTGTGGTCGGCCGGCGGGTCGTAGTGCACGACCAGGTCGACGTCGTCGACGTGGATGCCGCGGGCGGCGACGTCGGTCGCGACGAGCACCCGCGCGTGGCCGGTCGTGAAGTTCTCCAGCGCGCGCTTGCGGGCGTTCTGGGTGAGGTTGCCGTGGATCGCGCCGGCCTCGACGCCGACCTTGCGCAGCTGCAGCGCGAGGCGGTCGGCGCCGTGCTTGGTGCGCACGAAGAACAGCGTGCGGCCCGGACGCGCGGCGATCTCGGCGGCGATGTCGACCTTCGCGTCGTGCTGCACGGCGTAGACGCGGTGGTCCATCGTCGTGACGGTCGACTCGGCGGTGGCGACGGCGTGGATCGCCGGCTCCTTGAGGTACTGCCGGACGAGCTTGTCGACGCCGCGGTCCAGCGTCGCCGAGAACAGCAGGCGCTGGGTGGTCGGCGCGGTCATGTCGAGCAGCGCGGTGACGGCCGGCATGAAGCCGAGGTCGGCCATGTGGTCGGCCTCGTCGAGCACGGTGACCTCGACGTTCTCCAGGCTGCACTCGCGCTGGTCGATGAGGTCCTGCAGGCGACCGGGCGTGGCGACGACGAGGTCGATGCCGCGGCGGAGCTGGTCGATCTGGCGACCCATGGACGCGCCGCCGTAGACAGCGCTGACCTTGATGTCGAGCGCCTGGCCGAGGGGGGCCAGCGCGTCGTGGACCTGCTGGGCCAGCTCGCGGGTCGGTACGAGCACCAGACCGCGGGGCATGCCGCGCAGCCGCTCGCCGCCGATGAGGCGGGTCAGCAGCGGCAGGCCGAAGGCCAGCGTCTTGCCGGAGCCCGTGGCGCCGCGGCCGAGGACGTCGCGGCCCGCGAGGGCGTCCGGGATCGATCGGGTCTGGATGGCGAACGGGGCGTGCAGGTCGCGGCGCGCGAGCGCCGTGACGAGCCGGTCCGGCAGGCCGAGGGACTGGAAGGTGGCGTCGGAGACGTCGGTCTCGGCGGCCGCAGCGTCGGCGGCGGCGTCGAGCGCGAGCTCGAGGTCGGACTTGACGGGCGGGGCCGACGGGCGCGAGGACGAGCCCGACGAGCGGCGCGAGCCGCCGCGGTAGGCGCCTGCGCCGGAACGGCCCGACGCGGACGAGCCGCGCGAGGAGGAGGAACGGGTGGGGGTGGGACGGCCAGGCATGAAGACGGAGCTCCGTAGGTGTCTCGGTGGGCCGCGGAGAACGCACGCGGCAGGCCGTCCGGGGACGGCCGTGCACGACTCGCGATGCGACCAGCGGGCGGACTCGCCCGCGAAGTGACGGTCGGATCGGGAGGACCAGAACGTCTGAGTGGTGACAGCCTACCGGGCGGCCCGCGCGCGCCAGGACGAACGACCCTGTGGTCTGCGCCACCCGGCTCCTGCGCTCGGGCCGTCGGCGTGCCGTCCGAACCCCCTCGCGACCGCCCTGATGCTGGCGCCGGCGGCCCCGGGGGGGCCTGCTCGCGGTCGCGGCGGGCGACCGCCAGCCCTGCCGCTGCCCGCTGACCGTCCGCGTCGTGAGCTGGCTCAGTCGACCAGGTCGCGCACGACGGCGTCGGCGAACAGGCGTCCGCGCAGGGTGAGGACGGCGCGACCCTCGCGGTGCGGGCCGACCTCGAGCAGCCCCTCGTCGACCTGCCGCGCGGACGCCGCCAGCCCGTCGGGCCGCAGCACCGACAGCGGCAGCCCGTCGCGCAGCCGGACCTCGAGCAGGACCCGCTCGACCCGCCGGTCCTCGTCCGTCAGCAGCTCGCGCCCGGCCGCGGGGGAGGCGCCTGCCGCCAGCCGTTCCGCGTACGCCGCCGGGTGCTTAACGTTCCACCAGCGCACGCCGCCGACGTGGCTGTGCGCACCGGGACCGATCCCCCACCAGTCGCCGCCCCGCCAGTAGCCCAGGTTGTGCCGGCAGGGCGAGCCCCAGTTGCTCACCTCGTACCAGCCAAGACCCTTCAACGCGGCCTGCGCGAGCAGGTAGCGGTCGGCGAGGACGTCGTCGTCCGGCGCCGGCAGCAGGCCGCGGGCGACCTGCCGGCCGAGCCGGGTGCCGTCCTCCACAATCAGCGCGTACGCCGAGACGTGCGTCGGCCCGGCCGCCAGCGCGGCGTCGAGCGAGGCCTGCCAGTCGTCGTCGGTCTCGCCGGGGGTGCCGTAGATGAGGTCGAGGCTCACCTGCTCGAAACCGGCGGCGAACGCCTCCTTCGCGGCCTGCTGCGGACGCCCCGGCGTGTGCGTACGGTCAAGGACCTTCAGCACGGACGACACTGCCGACTGCATCCCGAACGACACGCGGGTGAAGCCGCCCGCGCGCAGGGTCGCCAGGTAGCGCTCGTCGACCGAGTCCGGGTTGGCCTCGGTCGTCACCTCCGCGTCGTCGGCCAGCCCGAGCTCGTCGCGCACCGCGGTCAGCAGCCGGACCAGGTCGGCCGCGGGCAGCAGGGTCGGGGTGCCGCCGCCGACGAACACGGTCTGCACCGGCGGCGTCGCGTCGCCGAGCACCCGGCGGGCCAGCCGCAGCTCGTCGATCGCGGCGTCGGCGTACGTCGCCTGCAGGCCCCCTCCGCCCAGCTCGCTGCCGACGTAGGTGTTGAAGTCGCAGTAGCCGCAGCGCGAGGCGCAGAACGGGACGTGCAGGTACAGCCCGAGCGGCCGGTCGCCGAGCCCCGCGGTCGCCACCTCGGGCAGCGCGCCGGACGCCGGGACGGGATCGCCGTCGGGAAGGGCACTGGGCACCCGTCCAGTCTGCGGCACGACAGGCCGCGCGGGCTCTCGTACGGTGGCCGGGTGATGCACCGACTCGCCGTCCTGCTCACCGCCGTCGTCGCCCTCGTGACGCCGACCGCCACACCGGCCTCCGCTGCCAGCAGCCCGCAGGTGGTGTCGCGCGGGCACGTGCAGCCGTGGGGCATCGCGTTCCTGCCCGACGGCAGTGCGCTGTTCACCGAGCGCAGCAGCCGGCGCGTCTGGGCGGTCACCCCCGGGCGGCCGGCCCGGGTGATCTACACCGTGCGCGAGGCCGTCCAGCGCGGCGAGGGCGGGCTGCTCGGCATCGCAGTCGGCCCCGACTACGCCCGCGACCAGCGCGTCTACCTGTACTACACGACGGCCACCGACAACCGGGTCGCCTACGTGACAAGGGGTTCCGCTGCCCGGCCGCGCGTGCTGCTGGACGGCATCCCGGCCGCGAGCACGCACAACGGCGGCCGCCTGCTGTTCGGTCCGGACGGCCTGCTGTACGCCGGCACCGGCGACGCGCAGGTGCGTGACGCCGCGCAGGACCCGCACTCCCTCGGCGGCAAGGTCCTGCGGATGACCAAGGACGGCCGGCCGGCGCCGGGCAACCCGTTCGACACCGTCGTGCTCTCGCTCGGGCACCGCAACGTGCAGGGGCTGGCCTTCGACCGCAGCCGCCGGCTGTTCGCGACCGAGTTCGGGCAGGACACCTACGACGAGGTCAACCACGTCGTGCCGGGCGGGAACTACGGCTGGCCCGTCGTCGAGGGCCGCAGCGGCGACACCCGCTTCCGCAACCCGGTCCACCAGTGGACGCCGTCGCAGGCCTCCCCCAGCGGCATGGCGTTCCGCGGCGGCAGCCTGTACGTCGCGGCCCTGCGCGGCCAGCGGCTGTGGCGCCTCGAGCTCGACGGCACGACCGTGACCCGGGCGACCGCCACCTACCAGGGGACCTACGGACGCCTGCGCGCCGCCATGGTCAACCCCCGCGACGGAGCCATGTGGCTCATGACCGGCAACGGCACCGACGACCGCGTCCTGCGCATCACCCGCTTCCCGTAGCCGGTCAGCCGGGGACGGCGGCTAGCGTCGGCGCGCATGGAGATCGTCCTCGTCCGGCACGCGCTGCCCGTCCGCATCGACGCCACGCACGACGGCGGCCCCGCCGACCCGGGCCTGGCAGACGCCGGCAAGCGGCAGGCCGAGAGGGTGCTGCAGGCCCTGGCGGGCGACGAGGTCACCGCGCTGTACACCTCCCCCGCGGCCCGGGCCCGGCAGACGGCCGCGCCGCTCGAGCAGGCACTCGGCCTGGCCGCGCAGGTCGAGCCGGGCATCGCCGAGTTCGACGCCGGCGACTGCTCGTACGTCCCGGTCGAGGAGCTCAAGGCCGCGGGCGACCCGCGGTGGAAGGCGCTGATGACCGGCGACCTCTACAGCGCCGGCGTCGACCCGGTCGAGTTCCGGGCGCGCGTCGTCGAGGCCGTGGAGCGGATCGTCGAGCGGCACCCCGGCGGCCGGGCGGTCCTGTTCACGCACGCCGGCACGATCAACGCCTACGCGGGCCACGTGCTGGGTCAGGTCAAGACGATCTGGTTCCCGCCGGCGTACTGCTCCGTGAACCGGATCGGCGCGGCCCGCGACGGCCGTCGCGGGGTGAACAGCCTCAACGAGACGGCCCACGTGCGCGACCTGCTGCGGGGGTAGGGCGGGCGGCATGAGCACCGGGATCCCCCACGGCCCAGAGCCCCTGACCCCGGCCCGTGCCCTCGTGATCGCCGCCCACCCGGACGACGCCGACTTCGGGGCCGGCGGTCTGATCGCGACCTGGACCGCGGGCGGCTGCGAGGTGACCGTCGTCTGCGTGACCGACGGCGACTCGGGCGGCTTCGACGCCGACGTCGCGCGCGAGGACGTCCCGGGAATCCGCCGCTCCGAGCAGCGGGCCGCCGCCGACGCGCTCGGCGTACGGGAGTGCGTCTTCCTCGGGCGGTCCGACGGCTGGGTCGTCGTCGACCGCGGGCTGCGGCTCGAGCTCGCCCGCACGATCCGGCGGGTGCGTCCGGAGGTCGTCGTCACGCATGCCGCGGAGCGCGGCTACCGGTTCGTCTACCTCTACCACCCGGACCACCTCGCGACCGGGGCCGCGGCGCTGGCTGCCGTCTACCCGGACGCGCGCAACGAGTTCGCCTTTCCCGAGCTCGATCTCGCGCCGTGGGAGGTGCAGCAGGTGTGGCAGTTCGGCGGTCCTGAGGACACCCACGCGGTCGACGTCACCGACGTCTTCGACGCCAAGATGAAGGCGTGCAGCGCCCACGACAGCCAGACCCCGATGCTCGACCGGTCGGTCGAGGACGAGCTGCGCGAGCATTTGGGCCGCACCGCCGTCGAGCACGGACTGCCCGCGGGCCGGCTGGCCGAGGCCTTCCGCGTCGTCGACACCGCCTAGCGGAGCAGCTCCGGGACGACCTCGTCCCGGCCCAGGACGTGGTGGTCGAGGAAGGCCAGCACCGTCTGGTACCAGACCTTCGCGTGCTGCGGGGTGAGCACCCAGTGGTTCTCGTCCGGGAAGTACAGGAACCGGTGCGGCATCGTCGCCGGGTCCTGGGCGCGCGAGCACAGGTCCCACCACAGCCGCAGGCCCTCGCCGATCGGCACCCGGTAGTCCTTGTCGCCGTGGATGACGAGCACCGGGGAGGTGATGGCGTCGGCGAACCGGCTGGGGCTGTTGGCGGTCGCCATCTCGGGGGTCATCTCGCGCGTCCAGTAGTAGGACGCGTCGGTCGTCGGCCCGAACTGGTCGAGGTCCCACAGGCTGGCGTGCGTGACGACGGCGGCGAAGCGGTCGGTGTGGCCGGCGATCCAGTTCGCCATGTAGCCGCCGAACGAGCCGCCCATGGCGGCGGTGCGCGACGCGTCGACGCCCGGGTGCTCGAGCGCGGCGTCGGTGAGCGCCATCAGGTCGGTGAACGGCGCGCCGCCCCAGTCGCCCCAGCCGCGCCGGACCATGTCGAGCCCGTAGCCCGTCGACAGCGCCGGGTCGGGCAGCAGCACCGCGTAGCCCTGGGCCGCCACCAGCCACGGGCACCAGCGCCACGACCAGCCGTTCCACGAGCCGAGCGGGCCGCCGTGCACCCACAGCAGCAGCGGGTGCGGTCCGTCGCCGTCCGGCAGCACCAGCCACGACCGCAGGGCCGTGCCGTCCGCAGCCGCCGTCAGGACCTCGGTGAGTGAGCCCGTCGGCGACGGGCCGGTGGGCGGCCCCTGCAGCAGCACCGGCGACCGGTCAGCCGCGCGGGCGTCGAGCCGGACGGGTGCGGGC
>JAOPVV010000171.1 GCA_025966005.1 Frankiales bacterium | reverse complement strand
CCGGACCCGGCGGGCGCGATGAGCTGGCCCGACGGCTTCCTCGCCCCGTCGCGGCTGTGGCTGCTGCTGGTGCCGGTCGCGCTGGCCGCCGCGTACGTCCTGCTCCAGCGCCGGCGCCCCGCGTACGCCCTGCGCTTCACCGAGCTCGACCTGCTCGCCTCGCTCGTTCCGCGCAGCGCGGTCTGGAAGCGGCACGTCCCCGCGGCGCTGCTGCTGCTGGCGCTCCTCGCCCTGACCACCGCCTTCGCCCGGCCGACCGGCGACGTCCGGGTGCCGCGCGAGCGCGCGACGGTCGTCGTCGCCCTCGACGTCTCGATCTCGATGCGGGCCGAGGACGTCTCGCCGGACCGCATCACCGCCGCCCGCGAGGCGGCGTCGACCTTCGTCGAGGGTCTGCCGGACCGCTTCAACGTCGGGCTGGTGTCGTTCAGCGGCGTCGCGTCCGTCGTCGTGCCGCCGACCCAGGACCACGCGACGGTCCAGGCGGCCATCGGCTCGCTGGGCCTGGCCAACAGCACCGCGATCGGGGAGGCGGTCTTCGCCGGGCTCGCCGCGCTGCGCAGCGTGCCGGGGGAACCCGGCCAGCAGGCGCCGCCGGCCCGCATCGTCCTGCTGTCGGACGGCACCAACACGGTCGGACGCAGCCCGTCGGTCGCCGCGGAGGCCGCGCTGGCAGCCGGCGTGCCCGTCTCGACGATCGCGTACGGCACGCAGGAGGGCGTCGTCGAGCTCGACGGCCAGGTCATCCAGGTCCCGGTCGACGAGCCGGCGCTGCAGCGGCTGGCCCGGGCGACCGGCGGCTCGGCCTTCTCCGCCCAGAGCGGCGAGGAGCTCGAGGCGGTCTACGACGACATCGGCACGCAGGTCGGCAGCACGGTGGAGCAGCGGGAGACGACGGCCGCCGTGACGGGCGTCGCGCTGGCGCTGGCCCTGGCCGGTGCGGCCGCGTCGCTGGTGTGGAGCGCCCGCCTTCCATGAGGATGACCCCATGACCGCGCCGAGCTTCCCCGGCCAGCTGGGCTACCCGAGCACCTGGGAGGCCGACGCCGTCCTCACCGACGGCGGGACGGTGCACCTGCGCCCGATCCGTCCTGACGACGCCGAGCGGCTGGCCGCCTTCCACGCGCGGCTGTCGAAGGAGACGGTCTACAACCGCTTCTTCGCCTACCGGCCGGTGCTCTCCGACGCCGACCTGTCCCGCTTCACCCGGGTCGACCACGACGACCGGGTGGCGCTGGTCGCCACGCTCAACGACGCCATCGTCGGCGTCGTGCGCTACGACCGCAGCCCCGGCTCGCACGACGCGGAGGTCGCGTTCGTCGTCGAGGACGCCCACCAGGGCCGCGGGCTCGGGCCGATGCTCCTCGAGCACCTCGCTGCGGCCGCCCGCGAGCGAGGCATCCACCGGTTCACCGCGGACGTCCTGCCGACCAACCGGGCCATGCTGGGTGTCTTCCGGACGGCCGGCTACGCCGTGGCCCGCGACCTCGCCGACGGCTACGTCGAGCTGTCGTTCCCCATCACCCAGACCGGGACGTCGCTGGCGGTCATGCGCGACCGCGAGCACCGCGCCGAGGCCCGGTCGGTGCAGCGGCTGCTGTCGCCGCGGTCGGTCGCCGTCGTCGGGGCCTCGCGCGAGCCGGGCGCCCCCGGCCACGAGCTCCTGCGCTCGCTGCTGTCCAACGGCTTCGAGGGTCCCGTCTTCCCGGTCAACCCGGCGGCTGCCCACGTGTCGGGCGTCAAGGCGTACGCCGACGTGCGCGACGTGCCCGACCAGGTCGACCTCGCCGTCATCGCCGTCCCCGCGCCGGAGGTGGCGGCGGCCGTCCGCGCCTGTGCGGCCAAAGGCGTGCGCGGGCTGGTCGTCGTGTCGGGCGGCTTCGCCGACGCCGGACCGGACGGACGCGCCCGGCTCGACGAGGTGGTCGGCCTGGCCCGGGCCGGCGGCATGCGCCTGATCGGGCCGAACGCGATGGGCGTCGTCAACACCGACCCGGCCGTGCGGCTGCACGCCACCTTCGCCGCCGGCTCGCCGCCCGCCGGCACCGTCGGGGTGTTCAGCCAGTCCGGCGCGCTGGCCGGCACGTTCCTGGCCGAGACCGAGCGCCGCGGGCTCGGGTTGTCGAGCTTCGTGTCGATCGGCGACCGGGCCGACGTCTCCGGCAACGACCTGCTGCAGTTCTGGCGGGCCGACGAGCGCACCGAGGTCGTGCTGCTGCACCTGCAGGGCTTCGGCAACCCGCGCAAGTTCGCCCGGATCGCGCGCGAGGTCAGCCGGACCAAGCCGGTCGTCGCGCTCAAGAGCGGCCACGGGCAGGGCGACGTCGCAGTCGACGCGCTGTTCGCCTCCGCCGGCGTCGTGCGGGTCGGGTCGCTGGCGCAGCTGTTCTCCACTGCCCAGCTGTTCGCCTACCAGCCGCTGCCGGCGGGACCGCGGGTCGGGATCGTCGGCAACTCCAGCGCGCTGGCGGCGATGGCCGCGGACGCCTGCCGGGCCGCCGGGCTGGAGGTCCCCGAGTTGGCCGAGCAGTCCCGGGTGCGGCTGCGCGCCCTGACCGGCACCACCGAGACCGCGAACCCGGTCGACCTGGGCCCCTTCGCCGGGCCGTCCGAGCTCGCGGCCGCGCTGGACGTCCTCATGACCAGCGGGCAGGTCGACGCGGTGCTGGCGGTGGTCGTGCCGCCTCCGCACGCGGGCGCGCTCACGCCGGAGGGCGGCAGCCTCGGCGCGCAGCTCGGCGCGGTGCTGACCACCGTCGGCGACGGCCGACTGCCGCTGCTGGCGAGCTTCCTCGGCACCGACGGCGTCCCGCCCGCGCTCGCCGTGCCCGGCCCGAGCGGCGGACCCGGCCGAGGGTCCGTCCCGTCGTGGGCGTCGCCGGAGTCGGCGGTGCTCGCGCTGTCGCGCGCCGTGGCGTACGCCGCCTGGCGGGCCCGGCCCGAGGGCACCGTGCCCGACCTCGCGGACGTCGACCCCGCGGGCGCCGCCGCAGCACTGGACGGCCTGCCGCTCGACGGCTCGTGGCTCTCGCACGCCGACGCCGCCCGGGTCCTGGCGCACGTCGGCATCCGGGTCTGGCCGACCCGGCTGGTCTCCGACGCCGACGGGGCGGTGGCCGCCGCCGGCGAGCTCGGCTGGCCGGTAGCGCTCAAGGCCTCGGACGAGCGCTGGCGGCACCGCCTCGACGTCGGCGCGGTCGTGCTCGGCGTCGACGGCCCGGACGAGCTGCGCCGCGCCTGGGACGACGTCGCCGGAGTGGCCGGCGGCGGCCCGGCGTACGTGCAGCCGATGGCGGCGCCCGGCGTCTCGACCGTCGTCCGGCTGGTCCAGGACCCCTCGGCCGGACCGCTGGTGTCGCTGCGACTCGGGGGAGTGGCCCTCGACCTGCTCGTCGACCCGGTCACCCGCACCCTGCCGCTGACCGACCGTGACGCCTCCGAGCTGGTCCGGGCGATCCGCGGCTCCGAGCTGATCACCGGGTCGCCCCGCACCGGCGGCACGGCCAGCGACGTCGCGGCGCTGGAGGACCTGCTGCTGCGGGTGGCTGCGCTGGCGGAGCTGCTGCCGCAGGTCGCCGAGGTGGTCCTGGACCCCGTCCTCGTGCAGCGCAGCGGAGCGGTGCCGCTGCACGCCGGCGTCCGGCTGCTCCCGCCGGGCAGCGACCCGGAGCGCGGGCCGCGCCGCCTGGGCTCCTCGTACGCCATCCTCTGAGCCCCGGACGCCGTCCTCTGAGAGGGTGCGCCCGTGCACATCTCGGCGAAGGCGGACTACGCGGTCCGGGCAGCCATCCACCTGGCCTCGGTCAGCGAGGGCCCGACGAAGGGTCAGGCGATCGCGGCGGCGCAGGGGATCCCGGCGAAGTTCCTCGAGGCGATCATGACCAGCCTCAAGGGCGCCGGGGTCGTCCGCAGCCAGCTCGGGCCGTCCGGCGGCTACTGGCTGAGCCGGCCGGCCGACGCGATCACCGTCGCCGACGTGATGCGGGCGGTCGACGGCCCGCTGGCCTCGGTGCGCGGACAGCGACCGGAGGCCATCGAGTACGCCGGGACCGCCGAGCCGCTGAAGTCGGTGTGGCTCGCCGTCCGCTCGAGCCTGCGGGAGGTGCTCGAGCACGTGACCCTGGCCGACCTCGCGACCGGCGTGCTGCCGCCCGACGTCGTGGCCCGGGCCGCCCAGCCCGACGTCTGGCACACGGCTGAGAGCCACATCACACCGATCCCCTAGTCCGGGACTAGGAGATGGCCGCGTCCTGTGGCACGCTGTCCCTGTGACCGCCCACGACCTCATGCTGGACCCGTTCTGGGTCGGTCGTCGCGCGGACTCCTTCGACGAGACCTGTTGACCCTGACGCGTCGCTAGACGCCTCCCGGTCCCCGTCCTCGTCCGGCCCCTGTCCGGGCCACCCCGCCCGTTGGAGCTCCTCCGTGATCCGCCCGTCCCGCCTGTCCTCGCTCGCCCTCTCCCTGTCCACCCTGGTCCTCACCGCCGCGTGCGCCACCAGCGACGCCGGCACCCAGGACGTCGCGGAGGCCGCCCCGACCACCGGTGGCACCCCCGCCGCCGAGCTGCGGCTCGGCTACTTCCCGAACGTCACCCACGCGACCGCCGTCTACGGCGACGCGGCCGGCGTGTTCGCCGACGGCCTCGGCGACACCACGCTCACCACCCAGACCTTCAACGCCGGACCGTCGGCCGTCGAGGCGCTGTTCGGCGGCGCCCTCGACGCCACCTACATCGGCCCGAACCCGGCCATCAACGCCTTCGTCAAGAGCCGCGGCGACGCCGTCCGGATCATCGCCGGTGCCACCAGCGGCGGGGCGTCCCTGGTCGTCAAGCCCGAGATCACCGACGTGAAGGGCCTCGAGGGCAAGCGGATCGCGAGCCCGCAGACCGGCGGCACGCAGGACATTGCGCTGCGCCACTTCCTGAGCGAGAACGGCTACGAGGTCGACAAGACCGGCGCCGGAGACGTGACGATCCTGGCGCAGGAGAACCCGGTGACCCTGACGGCGTTCCAGGCCGGCCAGCTCGACGGCGCCTGGGTGCCCGAGCCGTGGGCGTCCCGGCTGGTGCTCGAGGGCGGCGGCAAGGTCCTGGTCGACGAGCGCGACCTGTGGCCCGGCGGTGACTTCGTCACGACCCACCTGATCGTGCGGACCGACTACCTGCACGACCACCCCGAGACGGTCCGCAAGCTGGTCGCCGCCTCGGTCGAGTCGAACCGGCAGATCGCCGCCGACCCCGAGAAGGCCAGAGCCGTCGTCAACGCGGCCCTGGCCGAGCTCACCGGCAAGCCGCTCAAGCCCGAGATCCTCGAGCGCGCCTTCGCCGGCATCCGCTCCACCGACGACCCGATCGCCAGCTCGCTCGCCACCTCCGCCCAGCACGCGTTCGGCACCGGCCTGGTCGAGGAGGCCGACCTGCGCGGCATCTACGACCTGCGGCTGCTGCGCGAGGTTCTCGGCAAGGACGTCGACGACGCCGGACTCGGCACCACCGAGAAGGAGTAGCACCATGACCCTGCTGGACACCGTCTCCCCGGACCTCTCCACCGTCGCGCCCGCCGTGCGGCTGTCGGGGGTGAGCAAGCGCTTCGACGACGGCCCGACCGTCCTCGACGACGTGAGCCTGGAGGTCCAGCAGGGTGAGTTCGTCTGCCTGCTGGGGGCATCGGGCTGCGGCAAGTCGACCCTGCTCAACCTCGTCGCCGGGCTCGACGCCCCCACGACCGGCACCGTCGACCTGCCGGGTGGGCGGGCCGCGCTGATGTTCCAGGAGTCGGCCCTTTTGCCGTGGCTCACCGCCGCGCAGAACGTCGAGCTGGCCCTGCGCCTGCGCGGCATCGGCAAGAAGGAGCGCCGGGCCCGCGCCGGCGAGCTGCTCGAGCTGGTCCGGCTGCGCGACGCCGGCGACAAGCGGGTCCACGAGCTGTCCGGCGGCATGCGCCAGCGGGTCGCGATGGCCCGCGCTCTGGCGCAGGAGACCGGGGTCCTGCTGATGGACGAGCCGTTCGCCGCGCTGGACGCCATCACCCGCGACGTGCTGCACGAGGAGCTCGTCCGGCTGCGCGCGTCGCAGAGGCTCACGGTGCTGTTCGTGACCCACAACGTGCGCGAGGCCGTCCGCCTCGGCGACCGGGTCGTGCTGCTGTCCTCGCGCCCCGGCCGGGTCGCCAAGGAGTACGCCGTCTCGTGCCCGCAGCCGCGCCGCATCGAGTCGCCGGAGGTCGCCGAGCTCGCCGTCACGATCACCGACGACCTGCGGGCCGAGATCCGCCGTCACGGCGGCCAGTCGTGACCGCCCCCGTTCTCCCGCAGGACGACCTCGCCTCGCTCGAGGCCGGCCTCGACGCCCTCGAGACGCACGAGCTCGCGCGCACCCCCCGCTGGCAGCGCGTGCTGTCCGCCGCCTGGCCGCCCGCGGTCGCCGTCGGGCTCCTGCTGCTGGTGTGGGAGCTGGTCTACCGCGCCGGCGTCAAGCCGACGTACGCCCTGCCTTCGCCCGCGGACGTCGGCACCGTGCTGCTCGACCAGCTGCGCGACGGCTCGCTGCTGGAGGCGATCGGCACCAGCGTCCAGCGCGGCGGGCTCGGGTTCCTCATCGCCCTGGCGATCGGCACGCCGCTCGGCCTGCTCGTCGGCCGGGTGCGGGTCGTGCGCCGGGGCATCGGGCCGATCCTGTCCGGCCTGCAGAGCCTGCCGTCGGTGGCCTGGGTGCCTGCCGCGATCATCTTCTTCGGCCTGGGCGAGACCGCGATCTACGCCGTCGTGCTGCTCGGCGCCGTCCCGTCGATCGCGAACGGCATGGTGTCCGGCATCGACCAGGTGCCGCCGCTGTTCCTGCGGGTCGGACGCGTGCTCGGGGCACGCGGCATCTCCAGCGCCCGCCACGTCCTGCTGCCCGCGGTGCTCCCGGCCTACCTCGGCGGCCTGCGCCAGGGCTGGGCCTTCTCCTGGCGCTCGCTGATGGCCGCCGAGCTGATCGTCAGCTCGCCCGAGCTCGGCCTGGGCCTGGGCCAGCTGCTCGACCAGGGCCGGCTGCTCAACGACATGAGCCTGGTGTTCGCCGGCATCCTCGGCATCCTGGTGGTCGGCATCGCCGTCGAGCTGTGCCTGTTCGCGCCGCTCGAGAAGCGCGTCCTGCGCCGCCGCGGCCTGCTCGTCGGGAAGTAGCCGTCCGACCGGCCGACGACGCCCCCTCGCACGACCCTGCTCGTCCTGCTGTCCCTGGTGCTGCTGCTCGTCCCGGGCGCCGCCGTCGCGGCGGAGCCCGCTGCTCCGTCGCCGTCTCCCAGCCGCCTGCCGTGCGGGGCGCCACCTCAGCAGTCCGTGAGCGCGGCGCCCAGCCAGATCGCCTCCGGTGCGACGACCACCGTCACGGTCGTCTGGCGGGCCGACCCCTGCTACACCGAGCGGGTCCCGCAGGACGTCACGCTGTACGCCCGGACGGACGGGACGCAGGCCGAGCCCGTGGTCGTCGGGACGGGGCGCACCGACGCGTCCGGCCAGGTGTCGTTCGCGCTGGCTCCGACCGCGTCGACCGAGTACTGCGACCTGGCCGCGTTCACACCACTCCTGAACGGACCGCGCGTCGCGCGCGTCCTGGTCGACGCGGCCCGGCCGCCGGACGACTGCCAGAGCGGCACCCCGGTCAGCCTCGACCGGGACGCCGTCACCGCCACCGGCTCGGCCGTGCTCACGGTCCACGACCGCGCGGACAGCCTGGTCGACGTGTACGCCTACACCCGGCCGTCCACCGCCTACCGGCTCGTGCGCAGCCTCACCACCGGCGCCGACGGCACCGCGCGGACCACGCTCCGGCCGCCGGCGAACACCCGGCTGCGCGCCGTCCCGCGGGTCGAGGACTGCACCGAGCCCGTGTTCGGGTCCGCGCCGCCGGTCGTGCTCTCGGTGCGCACCGCCCTGACGCTGACGACCCGGCGGACCGGCACGTGCGAGTACGCCTTCGCCGGCGACAGCCTGCCGGCCCGTGACGGCGGCCTCGTCGTCAGCCTCCACCGCGTGACGACGACCGGGAGCCAGGTGCTCACCGCGCAGGCGCGGGCGTCGGCCACCACGGGGGAGTGGCGGCTGACGCGCACCTTCACCGGCAGCGGGCGGTTCGGCTTCGTCGTGCGCACCGGTCAGGACCTGCAGAACGCGGCGGGGACCAGCGCTGTGCGGCCGACGCTGGTCTTCTGACGGCCGGGCTCACCAGCCGTAGGACGCGCGCAGCCGGTCGGCGACCAGGTCGAAGCGGCGGCGGTCCAGGACCGCCCCCTCGCGGCGGATCCCGTGCTCGTCGACCTCGAGCACCCGGTCCAGGCGCACCCAGCTCGGGCGCTGCTCGCGGTCCCAGGCGCCCGGGCCCAGGCCGAGCCAGTGCCGCTGGCCGTCGCGCTCGTCCTGGCTGGACAGCATCAGCCCGAGCAGGGTGCGGCCGTCGCGACCGACGACCAGGACGGGACGGTCCTTGCCCTGCGCCGGGTCGTCCTCGTAGGCGACCCAGGTCCAGACGACTTCGCCGGGGTCGGCCTGGCCGTCGGGCTGCGGCGCGTAGGCCAGCGAGCGCCCCGCCCCGACAGGACCCGACCGGCGCGGGGCCGG
>JAOPVV010000161.1 GCA_025966005.1 Frankiales bacterium | reverse complement strand
GGCCGCGACCTCGGGCTGCGGGCTCGCCGACTTGGCCTTGCCAGGCAGCTTGTTCAGCAGCCGCTTGCCCAGACCCGTGGCCATACCGCTCCCTCGTGGTGGCGCGCGCCCGGGGCGGGCATGATCGCAACCGGGCGGAAGGATACGACCCCGGGACGAACGGGCACCCGGCGCCACTCCGCAGTGCCCCGTCCGGCATCGATCGAACGTCCGGTCACGCCCGGCGTCCGGTCAGGTCGCGGGTGGTCCGAGAGCGGCCAGGGCCGCGTCCAGCACGACCTCGAGCTCGTCGTCGTCGACCACGCCGGCGGCGGTGCCGGTGAGCCCGCGGAAGGACGTGTCCCAGCCGGCGTAGAAGCCGCCCAGGGCGCAGTGCGCCCGCAGCAGGCGGGCCGACGACGCCCCCGGCCCGGCGAGCACCTCGGCGGTGCGGGCGGCCAGGGCGTGCACCTCGGCGTGCAGCCCGGCCCCCGGCCCGGCCACCGACGGGTCGCTGGCCAGCACCGACAGCAGGGGCCCGGACTCGACCAGCACCTCGCGCACCCCGAGCAGCAGGTCACGGGGGCCGGTCGGGGCCTGCGCCTGTCGCTCCACCACCTCGGCGAACTGCGCCAGCATCGGCTCGAGCAGCGCGAGGACGATCTGCTCCTTGGCCGCGAAGTGGTAGTGCACCGCCGCCTTGGTGACGCCGAGCTCGTCGGCGATGTCGCGGATCGAGGTCCCGGCGTACCCGTGCTCGGCGAACAGGGCCAGGGCGGTGTCGAGGATCCGCTGCCGGGTCTCGCCGCGGGGGCGACCCGCCACCGGCCGCCGGTCAGTCGTGTGCATCACATCGACCCTCCTTCCGCTCCAACTTACTTGACGACCGGTCAGGAGGGACGCACCCTCGACGAGTCCCCCGACCCAGGAGCATCCCCCGTGCGCAGCCTCGCCCGCTTCAGCTTCCGCCACCGCCGCCTCGTCCTCGCGTCGTGGATCGGCCTGCTCCTCGTCCTCGGCGGGGCGGTCGGCACCGTCGGCGCCGCCTACGACGACCAGTTCTCGCTGCCGCAGACCGAGAGCACCGAGGCCCTCGAGCTGCTCCAGCGGGTGAGCCCGTCCGCGGCCGGTGACCAGGTGACGGCGGTCCTGCACGTCGAGGACGGCTCGGTCACCGACCCGGCCGCGCGCGCCCGCTTCACCTCGGCGCTGCAGGCGGCCGACGCCTTCGACACGGTGGCGTCCGTCGCCTCGCCGTACGCCGCCGGCGGCGAGGCGCAGGTCTCCGCGGACGGGCGCACCGCCTTCGCGACCATCACCCTGGCCGGGCGCGTGCCGAACGACGTGACCAGCGCCCAGGTCGACCAGGTGCTCGACGCGATGGACCCCGGCGTCCGGGACGGCGTGCAGGTCGAGATCACCGGACAGGCCGCGCAGGGCCCGCCGGCGCAGGGCCTGGCCGAGGTGGTCGGCCTCGCCGCCGCCGCGATCGTGCTGTTCGTCGTCTTCGGCTCGCTGCTGGCGATGTCGTTGCCGCTGATCACCGCAGTGCTGTCGATCGCGGTCTCGATCTCGGCCATCAGCCTGCTGACGCAGGTCTTCACCATCGCCACGTTCGCCCCGACGCTGTCGGTCCTGCTGGGTCTCGGCGTCGGCATCGACTACGCGCTGTTCATCGTCACCCGCTACCGCCAGGGCCTGCTCGAGGGCAAGAGTCCGGAGGAGGCGACGGTCACCGCGGTCGACACCAGCGGCCGCGCCGTCCTGTTCGCCGGGATCACCGTCTGCATCGCGCTGCTCGGGCTGTTCTCGCTCGGACTGTCCTTCCTGTACGGCGTGGCCGTCGCGGCCTCGCTCGCCGTCGCGGTGACCGTCGCCGCCAGCCTGACGCTGCTGCCCGCCCTGCTCGGCTTCTTCGGCCGCCGGGTGCTGCCGAACAAGCTGCGCGACAGGCCGGCGGCCGACCCCCAGGACCTCCAGCAGGAGACCCGCGGCTGGCAGCGCTGGGCCGCGGTGCTCGACCGCCGGCCGGCGCTCATCGGCGCGCTCGGCCTGGTGGTCATGCTGGTCGTCGCGGCGCCGTTCCTGCACCTGCGCCTCGGCCTGGGCGACCAGGGCAGCGGCCCCGCCGACGCGACCACCCGACAGGGCTACGACCTGCTCGCCGAGGGCTTCGGCCCGGGCTTCAACGGCCCGCTGCTGGTCGTCACCGACCTCGGCGACAGCGCTGACACCGCGGCCACCGACCGGCTGCGCGCCGCGCTGGCCGACGACGGCGACGTCGCGGCGGTCTCGCCGACCGTCTACCTGGGCGGAGCGCAGCCCGGCGTCGCCGCTCCCGGCGGGATCGGCCTGACGACCGTCTACCCGGCCAGCGCCCCGCAGGACGAGGCGACCAGCGACCTGGTCAGCCGGGTACGCACCGAGCTGGTGCCCGCGGCCGAGCAGGGCGGTGAGCAGCGTCTGCTGGTCGGCGGCACCACCGCGATCGGCGAGGACTTCAGCGACACGATCGCCGACAAGCTGCCGCTGTTCGTCGGCGTCGTCGTCCTGCTGTCCTTCCTGCTGCTGATCATGGTGTTCCGCAGCCTGGTCGTCGCCGCGGTCGCCGCCGCGATGAACCTGCTGTCGGCCGCGGCCGCGTTCGGCATCGTCGTCGCGGTCTTCCAGGACGGCTTCGGCCTGTCGCTGCTCGGCGTCGACCGCACCGGGCCGATCCTGGCCTTCCTGCCGGTGATCCTGTTCGCGATCCTGTTCGGGCTGTCGATGGACTACGAGGTGTTCCTGCTCAGCCGGATCCACGAGGAGTGGCTGCACCGCGGCGACAACCGGCAGGCCGTCCTGCACGGCCTGGCGGCCACCGGGCGCACCATCACGGCCGCCGCGGCGATCATGGTGATGCTGTTCCTGGCCTTCGTCCTGGGCCCGGACCTGACCATCAAGCTGTTCGGCTTCGGACTGGCCGCCGCCGTCCTGCTCGACGCGCTCGTCGTCCGCTCCGTCCTCGTCCCGGCGATCATGCTGCTGCTCGGCAGGGCCAACTGGTACCTGCCGGCCTGGCTCGACCGGGTGCTGCCGCAGCTGTCGGTCGAGGGCCCGGCCGAGCCCGAGTCCAGGCCGGTGCTGGAGACCGCGGGCGTCTGAGCGCTAGCCTGGAGCCGTCGCCGTGACGGGGACCAGTAGCGCAGCACGCAGCCCAGAGCGAGCCGGGGACGGTGGGAGCCCGGAGGTGTGCGCCGTCGTGAACATCAGCCCCTGAGCGACACCCGCACGGAAAAGAGCGGGGAGCCCCAGGCTCCCAAGGAGGGTGGTACCGCGGGGCCGTCCCTGATCCTGGGGCGAGGTCTCGTCCCTCCGTCGGCGCACGACACGACGGAGGACCCTCGATGAAGCAGCTGCCCGCCCAGGTCGACCTGCCCGCGCTCGAGCGCGGCGTCCTCACCCGCTGGGACCGCGACCGGGTCTTCCAGCGCAGCCTGGAGCAGACCGCGGGCGGTGAGCCGTGGGTGTTCTACGAGGGGCCCCCGACCGCGAACGGCAAGCCCGGCACGCACCACGTCGAGGCGCGCGTGTTCAAGGACCTGTTCCCGCGCTTCAAGACCATGCAGGGCCGCTCGGTGCCCCGCCGGGCCGGGTGGGACTGCCACGGCCTGCCGGTCGAGCTCGCGGTGGAAAAGGAGCTCGGCTTCACCGGCAAGGGCGACATCGAGGCGTACGGCGTCGCGGAGTTCAACGCCAGGTGCCGCGAGAGCGTCACCCGGCACGTCGACGAGTTCGAGCGGATGACGACCCGGATGGGCTACTGGGTCGACATGGCCACCGCCTACCGGACCATGGACGCCTCCTACGTCGAGAGCGTCTGGTGGTCGCTCAAGCAGGTCGCCGACAAGGGCCTGCTGGTCGAGGACCACCGCGTCGCGCCGTACTGCCCGCGCTGCGGGACCGCGCTGTCCGACCACGAGGTGGCGCAGGGCTACCAGGACGTCACGGACCCGTCGGTCTACGTCCGCTTCCCCGTGACCGCCGGGCCGTTGCAGGAGCTCGGCGCGGCCCTGCTGGTCTGGACGACGACCCCCTGGACGCTGGTTTCCAACACCGCCGTCGCGGTCAACCCGGGCGTCACCTACGTCGCGGCCCGGGCGGGCGACGAGGTGCTCGTCGTCGCCGAGCCGCTGCTGTCGGTGCTGGGTGAGGACGTGGAGGTCCTCGAGCGCTTCCCCGGCACCGCACTGGAGCACACGCCTTACGCGCGCCCGTTCGACTGGGTCCAGATCGACGGCGCCCACTACGTCGGGCTGGCCGACTACGTGACGACCGAGAGCGGCACCGGGCTGGTCCACCAGTCCCCCGCCTTCGGCGCCGACGACATGCTCGTCGCCAAGAAGTACGGCCTGCCGGTCGTCAACCCGGTACGGCCCGACGGCACGTTCGAGGAGCACCTGCCGCTGGTCGGCGGGGTGTTCTTCAAGAAGGCCGACCCGGCACTGGTGGCCGACCTCGAGGCGCGCGGGCTGCTCTACCGCCAGCTCGCGTACGAGCACGCCTACCCGCACTGCTGGCGCTGCGACACCGCGCTGCTCTACTACGCCCTCCCGAGCTGGTACGTCCGGACGACGGCGATCAAGGACCGCCTCGTCGAGGAGAACGAGAAGACCACCTGGTACCCGGCGACGATCAAGCACGGGCGCTACGGGGACTGGCTCGACAACAACATCGACTGGGCGCTGTCGCGCAACCGATACTGGGGCACGCCGCTGCCGGTCTGGCGCTGCACGGCCGAGTCGTCGCACTGGAGGGCGTTCGGCTCGCTCGCCGAGCTGGGACAGGCGGCGGGGCAGGAGCTCTCGAGCCTCGACCCGCACCGGCCGTACGTCGACGATGTCGTCGTCCCCTGCCTCGAGTGCGGCACCGAGTCGCGCCGGGTGCCCGAGGTGATCGACGGCTGGTACGACTCGGGCGCCATGCCGTTCGCGCAGGTCGGCTACCCGTGGTCGGGCGTCGAGCCGGCCTACCCGGCGCAGTTCATCTGCGAGGCGATCGACCAGACCCGCGGCTGGTTCTACACGCTGATGACCGTCGGGACGCTCGTCTTCGACCGCTCGTCGTACGAGACCGTGCTGTGCCTGGGGCACATCCTGGACGGCGACGGCCGCAAGATGAGCAAGCACCTGGGCAACGTGCTCGACCCGTTCGAGCTGTTCGAGCGCCACGGCGCCGACGCGCTGCGCTGGTACATGCTCTGCGGCGGCAGCCCCTGGTCGGCCCGTCGGGTCGGCCACGAGCAGGTCGAGGAGGTCGTCCGCAAGGTCCTGCTCACCTACTGGAACACCGCGGCCTTCCACACCCTCTACGCCGGGGTCAACGGCTGGCAGCCCGGCGCCCCGTCCGGCGAGCGGACGCTGCTCGACCGGTGGGCGCTGTCGCAGGTGCACGCCGCCGCGATCGAGGTGACCGCCGCCCTCGAGGACTTCGACTCGCTGCGCGCCGGCAAGCGGCTCACCGCGCTGGTCGACGACCTGTCGAACTGGTACGTCCGGTCCTCGCGCCGCCGGTTCTGGGACGGCGACGCCGCGGCCCTCGGCACGCTGCACGAGTGCCTCTACGTGGTCACGCTGCTGATGGCGCCGTTCACCCCGTTCATCACCGACGAGGTGTGGGGCGCGCTGTTCACCGGCCAGGACGGCGGCGCCCTGCCCGACTCCGTGCACCTCGCGACCTGGCCGCAGGTCGACGGCTCGCTCGTCGACGGTGAGCTGGCCGCGCAGATGGCCCTGGTCCGCCGGCTGGTCGACCTCGGCCGGCAGGCCCGCGCCGAGTCGAAGGTGAAGACCCGCCAGCCACTGGGCCGGGCGATGGTGTCGGCCCAGGGCTGGGAGCGGCTGCCGGCCGACCTGCGGGCCCTGGTCGCCGCCGAGCTCAACGTCGTCGCGATGGAGCCGCTGTCGGGCGACCTCGTCGACGTGACCGCGAAGGCGAACTTCCGGGCGCTCGGCAAGCGCTTCGGCAAGGGCGTGCAGGCCGTCGCCGCGGCCGTCGCCGCGGCTGACGCCGCCGCGCTGGCCGCTGGTCTGCGGGACGGCACCGCGTCCGTGCTGGTCGACGGCGAGCCGGTGACGCTCGCGCCCGAGGAGGTCGTGGTCACCGAGACGCCCCGCACCGGCTGGGCCGTCGCGTCCGGCGCCGGCGAGACGGTCGCCCTCGACCTGGAGATCACCCCGGAGCTGCGCCGCGCCGGGCTCGTGCGGGACGCCGTTCGGCTGGTGCAGGACGCCCGCAAGAGCAGCGGGTTCGACGTCAGCGATCGGGTCGAGCTGTGGTGGGAGGCCTCGGGCGAGCTGGCCGAGGCGCTGACCGAGGGGGCGTCGCGCCTGGCCGACGAGGTGCTGGCCGTCGCGGTGACGCCCAGCGTGCCCGTCGCGAAGCTCGCGCCGCACCACGACGCCGACCTGGGCCTGCGCTTCTGGCTGCGGGTGGCCGGCACCTGACGGGCCGGGCTGTCACCCGGACGGCCCCGTCAGAACGGGCCGGCGGCGTGCCGATGGGTCTGGTGACCACAAGCGCTGCTCCGGTCGGAGCAGCCGACCTGCCTCCGGAGGCCACGGTGACGCAGTACGCCGTCGAGCTCGACACCAAGCCCGTCCACCGCTGCTTCCGGCTCACCCGACCGGGTGGCAAGGCCGCGCTGGCGAGCCAGGTCCGCCCCTCGATCGTGCTCCCGGACCGCGAGGCCCGGAGCCTGCTGGTGGCAGCAGACCGCGCGGACGTCGCGCACGGCGGCTGCTTCTCGGCCGGACCGGCCGGTGTCCAGGTCTGGAGCGGTCCGTGGAGCGGTCCCGCCGGCGGCAAGGGCAGCTCGACGCACCTGGGCTCGGTCGACTGGTCCTACGACACCCCGTCACGGCACTACATCACCATCTACCGGGTCATGGTCACCGCGGCCGGCGCGGCCTCCGGCGCGACCCCGGCCGGCCTGCTCGACCGGGTGCTGGCCCTGGCGGGGGTCATCGTCCCGGGGGTGTCGGTGGGCCTGCCGGTGCCGCCGCCGGGCGACCCGTTCCGCTCCGACCTGCAGCGCGCGGTCGGCGCGCGCACGGTCACCCTGCCCGAGTAGTTTCCTGCACGGCGCGAGGCCCGGACGAGCGGTGCTCGTCCGGGCCTGGTCGTGCTGCGCCTGTCCGGCGGGCCGGTGCTACGGCTTGCAGACCCCGCAGGCGTCGTAGCCCTGGCGGGTGGCGGCGGCCTTCGACAGCACCTCGGCGCCCTCGACCCCGCGGACGTAGCGGCACTCGGCCCGGTGGAACCGGCCGCGGTCCGGGATCACGACGACCGAGCCGGCGCGTGCGGCGGCGGGGGTGGGAGCGCTGTCGACGGCCGGCACGGCGGCGGTGACCGGCGCCTTGGCCGAGCTGCGGGCCGGGGCGACGGTCTTGGCCGGGGCCGC
>JAOPVV010000147.1 GCA_025966005.1 Frankiales bacterium | reverse complement strand
GACCACCACCAGGGCGACCACCAGCGCCGCGGCGAGCGGGCGCTGCGACGGCGGTCGGGGCGGCAGCGGGACGGCGGCGTGCGCGAAGAAGCCGTCCGTCACGCCGCCGTCCGTCACCCCGCCGTCCTCCACTGCAGAGCAGCCACCCGCAGAGCATCGGCAGGGCGGGCGGCCGACTGCAGGCTCAGGCGACGCGGTCCTGGTGCAGCACGCGGTCGAGCCGGGTGACGTGCAGGATTCGGCCGACCGACGGCGGCACGTCGCGCAGCACCAGCGTCCGACCCGCGCGGCCGGCCCGCCGGTGGGCGCCGAGCAGCACCCCGAGCCCGGTGGCGTCGACCGCCAGCAGCCCGTGCAGGTCGAGCACCAGGTCGCCCTCACCGGCGTCCAGCTCATCCTCGAGCGCGAGGCGGACGTCGGCGGCGGCGGACACGTCGAGGCGCCCGGCGAGCGCGAGCAGGTGACCGCGGTCGACAGCGGTCATGGCGAACGGCCCGTGCACGGCTGCTCCTCCCTGCGACGGGCCGGCCCTGTCCACAGGTGGACGCGCCCGGGGCGCATCCGGTTGCCTCCTTGATGACACACGCCGTCCGCCCTGCGCCGCAGGCGCGCCGGGGTCCCGTCGGGCCGGGATGCCGCCACGGCCGCGCGGACGTACGCTCGACGCCCCACCCCGCTGCCCCGGAGGGCCTCCGACGTGTCCGGTTCGAGCTACAGCTTCCTCGTCGGCCCGGTGGTGGCCTGCCTCGCGCTCGGCGTGATCGTGCTCATGTGCCGCTGGGTCTTCTCGACCAGCCACCGCGACGACCGCAACGCGCGCCGGATCGCCGTCCTGCAGTCCCGCGGCGACTACGGCCTGCTCGTCCCGGTCGCCACGACCCGCACGCCGGCCGACGCCGCGATGCTGCGCTCGGTGCTCGGCGACGCCGGGATCCGCTGCACCACGGGCCTGTCGGCCGACGGGACGGGCACCGAGGTGCTGGTCTTCCGGGCCGACGCACTGCGCGCCCGCGACCTCGTCCGGAGCTGACGGTCGGGCCGGCTACAGCTCCCAGGGCTCCGGCCGCACGGACTCGCGTCGCACGTCGGCGCCCAGCGCCACCAGCTTGTCGACGAAGCCCTCGTAGCCCCGGTCGACGTGGTGGACCTCGCTGACGGTCGTCACGCCGTCCGCCACCAGGCCCGCCAGCACCAGACCCGCGCCGGCGCGGATGTCGTGCGCGGTGACGGGCGCGCCCGACAGCAGCTCCTTGCCGCGCACGACGGCGTGGTGGCCGTCGGTGCGGACGTCGGCGCCCAGGCGCACCAGCTCGTTGACGAACATCCAGCGCGACTCGAAGACGTTCTCGGTGATCATCGCGGTGCCCTCGGCGACCGTGTTGAGCCCGAGGAACAGCGGCTGGAAGTCGGTCGCGAAGCCGGGGTAGGGCAGCGTCACGACGTCGACCGCCACGGGCCGGCGATCCATGACGACGCGGAAGCCGCCGTCGACCGCTGACACCTCGGCGCCGGACTGGACCAGCTTGTCGAGGGGCATCTCGAGGTGCTCGGGACGCCCGCCGAGCACCGTCACGTCGCCCCGGGTCATGACCGCCGCGACCGCCCACGTGCCGGCGACGATGCGGTCCGGGACGGTGACGTGCTCGACGGCGTGCAGCCGCTCGACGCCCTCGACCTCCAGGGTGCTGGTGCCCACCCCGCCGATCCGCGCGCCCATCCGCTGCAGCATCGTGCACAGGTCGACGATCTCGGGCTCGCGCGCCGCGTTGTCGATGACGGTGGTGCCCTTGGCCAGGGCGGCGGCCATGAGCAGGTTCTCGGTCGCGCCGACGCTGGGGAAGTCCAGCCACACCGAGGCGCCGGTCAGGCGGGGGGCGGTCGCGACCAGGTAGCCGTGCTCGCTGCTGATGCTCGCGCCGAGCTTGACCAGCCCGGCGACGTGCATGTCGAGCCCGCGGGAGCCGATCGCGTCGCCGCCCGGGAGCGCCACCTTGGCCTGCCCGCAGCGCGCGACCAGCGGGCCGAGCACGGCGATGGACGCGCGGATGCGCCGGACCAGCTCGTAGTCGGCCTCGTGGCCCGGCACCGCCGGCACCGTGATCGACACCGACGCCTCGCCGCGGACGACGTCGCAGCCGAGCCGGCGCAGCACCTCGCCCATGATCGTGACGTCCAGGATGTCCGGGACGTTGGTGAGCACCGTGGTGCCCTCGGCCAGCAGCGCGGCCGCCATCAGCTTGAGGACGCTGTTCTTCGCGCCGCTGACCGACACCTCGCCCGCGAGTCGCGCACCACCGGTGACGAGGAAGCGGTCCATCCGGCCAGTCTAGGGACGCAACCCCGCACCCCGGTGCTGCGTCCTGACCTGTCAGACGGGGTGCACGCCGCAGAGGACCACATGGACGACGCGGCGCGGGAGGACTTCCGCACCTGGGTGGCGGCGCGCTCGCCGGCCCTGCTGCGGACGGCCTACCTGCTCACGGGCAGCCGGCCCGACGCGCAGGACCTGCTGCAGACCGCGCTGGCCAAGACCTACCTGTCCTGGGACCGCATCCGCGACCGGGAGGCCCTGGACGGCTACGTCCGCCGGGTCATGGTGAACACGCAGACGTCGTTCTGGCGACGCCGCAAGGTCGACGAGGTGACGACCGACGACGTGCCCGACCGCCCGGGGCGCGGCGTCGCGCAGTCCGACTTCGTCGACGACATCTCCCCGCACGACGCGCTGTGGACCGCGCTGTCGTCGCTGCCCAGGCGGCAGCGGGCGACGGTGGTCCTGCGCTACTACGAGGACCTCTCCGAGGCCGAGACGGCCCGCGTCATGGGCGTCTCCGTCGGCACCGTGAAGTCCACGACCTCCCGCGCGCTGGTCCGGCTGCGCGACGCCGCCGGCCTGCGGGACGACCCCCGCACCGCCCTGCCCACCGGAGCGACCGCATGAGCCCCCTCGACGACGAGCTGCGCGCGGCCCTGCACGGCCGGGCCACGGGGCTGCGCCCCTCCCCCGACCCGCTGGCCGGCGTC
>JAOPVV010000136.1 GCA_025966005.1 Frankiales bacterium | reverse complement strand
GTGCAGGCGGGCGGGGGAGCCGGCGCCCGCGAGCGCGGCGTAGACGGCCCGGGTCCGGGCGGTGAGGTAGCGCTGGTCCTGCATCGTGGCCGCGACCGCCGGCGGCGGGGCGGCCAGGGCCGCGTGCTCGAGCCGGCGGGTGAGGCCGACGAGCTCGCGCTTGCTGCACTCGAGGACCGTCTCGACGGCGCTGACGATCCCGTAGGGCGTCGTGATCATGCTGGCAGGCTTCCCTGCCCCTGCTGCGTGAGCCCGGGCACCGGCGGTGCATCCTGTCCGCAGCGGCGCCGCCGGGGCGCCTGAGCGCTAGGAGTCCTCGTGAGCAGCAGCGACGGTCGCATCGTCGTCATCACCGGAGCCGGTGGCGGCATCGGCCGGGCCGAGGCCCTGCTGTTCGCGCAGGAGGGCGCGCGGGTCGTCGTCAACGACGTCTCGGCCGACGGGGCGAACGCGGTGGTCGAGGAGGTCCGGGCCGCGGGTGGGGAGGCCGTCGCGAACACCGACGACATCAGCGACTGGGACGGCGCCGGCCGGCTCGTCCAGCAGGCGATCGACACCTTCGGCGGGCTCGACACCCTGGTGAACAACGCCGGCATCCTGCGCGACCGGATGTTCGTCAACATGACGGTCGACGACTGGGACGCCGTGATGAAGGTGCACCTGCGCGGCACGTTCTGCCCGAGCAAGCACGCCGTCGCCCACTGGCGCGACCGGTCCAAGGCCGGCGACCCGGTCGTGGCGCGCATCGTCAACACCAGCTCGCCGTCGGGCATCTACGGCAACATCGGGCAGGCCAACTACGGCGCGGCCAAGGCCGGCATCGCGGCCCTCACCCAGATCATGGGCGAGGAGCTGTGGCGGTACGGCGTGCTGGCGAACGCGATCGCGCCGAGCGCCCTGACGGGCATGACCGAGGGGCTGCAGGGCTACAAGGACCGGCTCGACGAGCTCGAGGCGCGCACCGGCTGGACGAACCCGGGCGGCCCGGAGCACATCGTCGCGCTCGTGGTCTGGCTGGGCTCGCCGCTGTGCACCGCGAACGGGCAGGTGTTCAACCTGCGCGCCGGTCACGTCTCGGTCGCCGAGGGCTGGCGACCCGGCCCGGCGGTCGAGAAGGAGGGCACCTGGGAGGTCGCGGAGCTCGACGCCCTGCTGCCCGACCTGATCGCCAAGGCGCACCGGCAGGTCGACATGCGCGGCCGGGAGAAGTCCTACGGCGGCTGACGCCTCCTTGGCCGGCCCGCTACCGACCGATCGAGCTCATGTCGGGGTAGCGGTCGCCCTGCACGGCGTCGGCCGGGACCGCCGTCTCGAGCCGGGCGAGGTCGTCCGGGGTGAGCTCGAGGTCGACCGCTGCGGCGTTCTCCTCGAGGTACCGGACGCGCTTGGTGCCGGGGATCGGCACCACGTCGGCGCCCTGCGCGAGCACCCAGCCGAGGGCGACCTGCCCTGCCGTGACGCCCTTGTCGGTGGCCAGGGCCGTGATCTGCTCGACCAGGCGCAGGTTGGCGTCGAGCGCCCGCTGGGCGAACCGCGGCGACCGGCGGCGGAAGTCCTTCGGGTCGAGGTCGTCGAGCGAGGTGACGGCGCCGGTGAGGAACCCGCGGCCGAGCGGGGAGTAGGCGACCAGGCCGATGCCCAGCTCGGCCAGGACCGGCCGGACCTCCGCCTCGATGTCGCGGGAGAACAGCGAGTACTCGCTCTGCAGCGCCGTGATCGGGTGCACCGCGTGCGCGCGTCGGATCGTCTGGGCGCCCGCCTCGGACAGCCCGAGGTGACGGACCTTGCCCGCCTGGACGAGCTCGGCCATGGCCCCGACGGTCTCCTCGATCGGCACGGTCGGGTCGACGCGGTGCTGGTAGTACAGGTCGATGTGGTCGACGCCGAGCCGCTGGAGCGAGGCGTCGCAGGCCGAGCGGACGTACTCGGCGTCACCGCGGATGCCCAGGAACTCGCCCTTCTCGCCGCGGACGTTCGCGAACTTGGTGGCGAGCTGCACCTCGTCGCGGCGCGAGGCGATCGCCGTGCCGACGAGCCGTTCGTTGGTGAACGGGCCGTACATGTCGGCGGTGTCGAGGAAGGTCACGCCGAGGTCGAGGGCGCGGGAGATGACGGCGATCGAGGTCGCGTCGTCGCTGTCGCCGTAGAACTCGGACATGCCCATGCAGCCCAGTCCTTCGGCGGAGACGGCCAGGTCGCCGAGCGTGCGGGTGGGGAGGCTCATCAGGGACGTCCTTCGAGGCAGGGGGCGGTCACCCTCGACCCTGCCCCGCCCGAGGGCGGCTCAGGCCTCGGGGCACCGGGTGTAGGTGAGCCGCGGGGTGCGGACGACCTCGTGGTCATCGCGCGGACCGCCGCAAGTGGGGCACACGTCGACCGGTCGGGGCGGCAGGTCGGCCGGTGGGGCGCCGGCGTCACCGAGCTCCGGCGGGCCCATCACCGAGAACAGCAGCCGCTCGAACCGGCTCTGCCGCCTCGGCTCCCCGTCCTTCGTCATGCCCCCATCCTCCCCGAAGGTCGGACCCTTGTCGACGCTCCCGTGCCGAGCTCCGTCCGTCACGGGCTGACCGCGAGGAACAGGAACGCGGCCATCAGAGCGATGTGGATGCCGCCCTGGAGCCGGGTCGCGCGTCCGGGCACCACGGTCAGCACCCCGACCACGACGGTCAGGGCCAGCAGCACGAGCTGGGTCGACTGCAGCCCGAGCACGAGCGGGCCGTCGATCCAGATCGACGCCAGCGCGATGACCGGGATGGTGAGCCCGATGCTGGCCATCGCCGATCCGAGGGCGAGGTTCAGGCTGGTCTGCACCAGCCCGCGGCGGGCGGCCCGCACGGCGGCCAGGGTCTCCGGCAGCAGCACCAGCAGGGCGATGACGACGCCCACAAAGGACGGTGGGAAGCCGACCGCCTCGACCCCCGACTCGATGGCGGGCGACTCCACCTTGGCCAGCCCGACGACGGCGACCAGCGCCACCACCAGCAGGCCGAGGCTGGTCGCCGCCACCCGGGTCGTGGGCGGGACGGCGTGCTCGTCGGACGAGGCCACCGCGTCCTGCGGCGCCGGCAGGAAGAAGTCGCGGTGCCGGACGGTCTGGGTGAACACGAACATGCCGTAGACGGCCAGCGAGGCGACGGCGGCGAAGACCAGCTGGCCGGGGGAGAACTGCGGCCCCGGCTCGCTGGTCGTGAAGGTGGGCAGCACCAGGCTCAGCGTGGCGAGGGTCGTCACCGTCGCCAACGCCGCGCCCGTCCCCTCGGCGTTGAACACGGCCACGTGGTCACGGCGGGCCGCCACGAACAGCGACAGGCCGAGGATGCCGTTCACGGTGATCATGACGGCGGCGAAGACGGTGTCGCGGGCCAGGGAGGCCGTCTCCGGCCCGCCCGAGACGATCAGCGTCACGATCAGGGCCACCTCGATGACCGTCACGGCGACCGCCAGGACGAGCGACCCGAAGGGCTCGCCGACCCGGTGCGCGACGACCTCGGCGTGGTGCACCGCGGCGAGCACGGCGCCGGCCAGGACGGCCGCGACGAGGGCCACCAGCACGGGCGGCAGGTCACGGCCCCAGACGGCGGCCAGCACGACGAGGGCGACGGGGGGTAGCAGGGTGGTCCAGGGCGGACGGGTAGGGGGCAGCACCGCGACAGTCTCCCTGGTGCACCGGCCGGCGGCCTGCGCGGCCGGACGTAGCGTAGCGGCATGTCGCCGCAGCGGTTCGCCCTCGCCGGGGCAGCGTACGGCGCCCTGGCCACCGCGGTCACGCTGCTCGTCGTGGCGCTGTCGGACGGCGACCCGGCGTGGCTGCTCACGGTCGCGCTGCTCCCGCTCTGGCCCGCCGCGCTCCTGGGGGCGGCCGCGCGCTCCCCCCGGTCGGTGCTGCTCGGCGGGGTCGCTGCCGGCACCGGGCTGGCGCAGCTCGCGGTCGTGGTCGGCGCGTTCTCGGGGAACCTGCTCGGCGCCGCGGTGACGACGCTGCCGGTGGTGGCCCTGGCCCTGCTCGCCCTGAGCAGCGCGGTGCTCAGCACCGGCAGCCCTGCCCCCGACGCGGCCCTGCGCCCGACCTCCGACGAGCGACGATGACCGCTGTCCAGGTCCACCACGTCGAGGACGGCGACCCGGACGCACCTGCGGTGCTGATGGCCGGGTCGCTCGGCTCGACGGTCGACATGTGGGAGCCGCAGGTGGCCGTCCTGGCCGAGCGCTTCCGGGTCGTCCGCGTCGACACCCGCGGCCACGGGCGGTCGCCGGTCCCGGACGGGCCGTACGCGCTCGACGACCTGGTCGACGACGTCGTCGATCTGCTGGACCGGCTCGGGGTCGACCGCGCGCACGTCGTCGGGCTGTCGCTCGGCGGCATCACCGCCATGCGCCTGGCCGCCCGTGAGCCGCACCGCGTCGACCGGCTGGCGCTGCTGTGCACGTCGTCCCGCTTCCCGTCGCCGCAGGCGTGGCGCGACCGCGCCGCGGCGGTCCGCGCCGCCGGCACGGCGTCGATCGCGGAGGCGGTCGTCCAGCGCTGGTTCACCGACGACCTGCGCGCCCGCGCACCGCAGGTCGTCGCCCGCTGGGGAGCCGTGATCGCCGCGACGTCGGACGAGGGCTACGCCTCCTGCGCCACCCTGCTCGCCGACATGGACCTCACCGACGACCTCCCGCGCATCACCGCGCCCACCCTGGTCGTCGCGGCCGCCGAGGACCCGGCGACACCGCCGGACCAGCTGCGGACCATCGCCGCAGCCGTGCCGGGTGCCCGGCTGGAGGTGGTCGACGCCGCGGCCCACCTGGTCAACCTCGAACGGCCGGACGTCGTCAACGCCCTCCTGCTGGAGCACCTCGGCCGGTAGCGGCCGACGTCGGTCAGGGCTCGCCGAGCCACTCGTCGACCAGCCGGTGCACGCGCTCGGGGTCCTCGAGCTGCAGGAAGTGCCCCACGCCCGCGAGCCGCTCGTAGCGGCTGCCCGCAGGCAGCGTCTCGGGGAACCGGGTGGCGATGTCGGCCTGCATGCAGCCGTCCTGCTCGCCGTGCAGGTAGAGCACCGGAGCGCCTGGCCGCAGAGTGAACCCGGCGCGCAGGCCGCCCTGCAGGTTGTTGCGGTAGTAGCGCAGCGCGGCCCGGCGGCGGCCCGGTCCGGCCAGCGACTCCCGGACGTGCGCGAGGTCCTCGGTCGCGTCGTAGCCGGGTGACCAGTCCGCCCACAGCCGGGCGAGGAACGCCTGGTCGTCGGCGGCGACCAGCACCTCGGCCAGCGGGTTCTGGAAGAAGTACATGTAGAACGACCGCTTGATCTGGTCGTAGCTGAAGAACGAGCCGGCCAGCGCGGGACCCACGGGGACGGCCATGGCCACGACCTGGCGCCAGCGGTCCGGGGCGCTGCCCGCGGCACCGTACGTTGCCTGCGCGCCCCAGTCATGACCGACGATCACCGCGCGCTCGTCGCCGCCCAGGGCCTCGTGGAGGGCGTTCGCGTCCCGGGCCAGCGCGCCGGTCTGGTACCTGCCGTCGGCCGGGACGTCGGTGGGCGCATAGCCCCGCGAGAACGGGGCCACGGCGCGGAACCCGGCTGCGGCCAGCTCCGGCAGCAGGTGCCGGTAGGTGTGCGCGGTATCGGGGAACCCGTGCAGGCACAGCGCCAGCGGTCCGCTCTCCGGTCCGGCGACCAGGGCTCCGAAGGAGAGACCGCCGGCCTCGACCTGCGTCTCGCTGATCCCGGTCACGGCTGCAGCACCCGCCGGGGGTGCCGGCCGTCGACGTAGCCGAGGAACGGCGGATGGATGTTGTATCCCAGCAGCTCCTGCAGCCGCTCCGGCAGCTGGCGGAC
>JAOPVV010000114.1 GCA_025966005.1 Frankiales bacterium | reverse complement strand
CGACGGGCGCCGGCGCGACGGCCGGGGCCTGCTCGGCCGGGGCCGCAGCAGTCGGCTCCGCTGTCGGCCCCGCCGTCACTGCTGCTGCGTCGGTCGAAGCGTCTGTCGACGCCGGCTGCTCGGCGGCAGGGTCTGCGGGAAGGTCTTCAGGCATGTCGGTCTCCACACGTTCGGTCGGCTGAGGGTCGACGCCGCGCGCTCCACCCGGTTGGCCCCTACCCATCCGCTGCCGAGCGAACAGGCGCTCACGGGAGACCGGCGGCCGGTCGGTCAGTCGGCAGGACGGCTTAGGTAGTGCTCGCCAACAACGTCCTCGGCGCTGCTGGCGGGCGGCGCGACCGCTGCGCCGTCTGCGGTATGCCGGCGATCCACGAGGGTCGGCGGGTACTCCTGGACGCCCTTCGGCAGGCGGTACGGGTCGCGCCGCAGCCTGCTCAGCAGACCGCGCCCGCGGCGGCTGAGCAGCAGCCCGCCGACGGCGGCGCTGAGGACGATCTGGGCGGTGCGGGTCATGCGCGCTCCTGGGGTCTGGCCCCCGGTGCCCCCCGGTGGCTCGTGCCCCCTGCCCACGCAGCAGTCGGTGATGCCCGGGGCCCTGCGAGCAAGCGGGCTCGTCAAGGTCCCCGGGCCGACGTACGCGTTCTCCGAGTGCGAGCCCCGGCTGACGCGTCGGGCGGCCGTCTACCAGGGCATCTCACCGTCGAGTGCGGCGGCACCCGATCGTCGAGGTTGCCGAGCCTGTCGAGGGTCTGGGGTCTGGCCGAGCAGGCGCGACTGCTGATCGGGGACGAGCGGGGTACGACGCTCGACGTGCGTCGCACTGCGGTCCTGCGCCTCGACGACGTCGTCCAGCGCTGGACGGCGCGGCTGCTGCGGCGTCGCCGACGAACCCGTGCGGGTGGGTCCCCCGGTCGGCCACTGGAAGCCGCGTCGAGCAGCTGGCAGGCGCTGCGCGCGGACCCCAGGCAGTTCCGCACCGTCGGGATGCCTGGAGCGCACGTCCGAGCGGAGCTGGGCGGACGGAGCACGGACGTCGTGGCCGACCGCGAGGGCTGCGTCGACGCCGTCCTTGAGGACGTGCCGTCGGCGCGGGGCTGCTGCCACCCCGCGACGCTCAACCCCGTGGAGCCGCCGGGCGAGCGGACGCACGGCGTCGTGCACGTGCCCCACCCGGCGAGCACTCTCGCCGTCGTCAGCGACATCGACGCACGCTCGTCGACTCCGGCACCTCCGCGGGGTGCTCGCCACGCTGACCACCGCTCGTCGGGACGCCGCGCAGCGGGTCCCGCTCCCGGGCGCGCCGGAGCTCTACCGAGCGCTCGCCGCCGGGACGGCCGAAGGGCCTGAGACGCCCTCGTTCTGCCTGTCCACCGGCCCGTGGGACCTGCTCGGCCTCCGGCACGACTCCTGTGCCTGATGGTGGCCAGACGCGATGCCTGACACAGGCGTGTTGCACGCGTCGCGGCTTGGGCACAATGGGCTCATGCGGCGTCCGACGGTCCTGGAGCAGTGAGGACCTCAGCGGCGACCGCCCAGATGTCGTTCGGCCCGTTCCCGGTGAGCGGCCGCGACTCCCGCAGGTTCCTGCGGGCCTTCTTGAGCGAGAACGCCGTAGCCGAGGAGCGTGCGGAGGCTGCTGAGCTGGCGCTGTCTGAGGTGGTGACCAACGCCGTCCTGCACGCCCACACGGAGTTCACCGTTGCGCTGTCGCTGGCGCTGGATGGGGGGCTGCGAGTCGAGGTGATGGACCACGACCCGCAGCTGCCTGTGCAGCGGGGCTACGCGGAGCAGGCCACGACGGGCCGCGGCATGGAGCTCGTCTGGGCGTACACGCACGGGTGCGGTGTCGAGAGCCGTGGCCCGGCCGGCAAGACCGTCTGGTTCGTCCTCAACGGCGAGCCGCTGCCCGGCGAGCCGCAAGACGACGTCCCCGACCCCTGGGACATCGGCCGCGAGGACGTGGCTGAGGCCGCTGCAGGGTCAGACGTAGTAGTCCTGCTGGGCCTGCCTCCGACGCTGTGGCTGGCCGCACGTGAACATCACGACGCCGTCCTGCGCGAGCTTGCGTTGTGGGCCGCTGAGCATCCGGACCAGGCTCCTGATCCGGCGCGTATCGCGCTGGCCGACCATGCCCGAGCGTGGATCTCGACGCGGGTCGTCGCAGAGCTCGATCGGCTGGCGTCCTCGGCCACGATGGCCCGTCGTGCCGTTCACAAGGGCCGTCTCAGCCCGCTGCCCGACACTCCGGAGTCGTTCGATCTCGAGGTTCCGGTGCCGGAGGACGCCGCCTCGGCGTTCGGTGCGCTCCAGGACGCCCTCGACGCTGCCGAGGCGCTGGCCGTTCGCGGTCTGCTGCTCGCCCGACCGGGCCTGCCGGAGATCATCGCCGTCCGCGACTGGGCATGCGAGCAGGCGATCTCGCAGCAGGCCGGCGTGCTGCCGTCTCCCTGGCCCGGCACGGGCCAGGACCGCTTCACCCACGAGATCCGGGACCGCGAGGAGCATGATCCGCCGCAGTGGGACGCCAGGCTGGTCGCGGACTCCGACCGCGGCGCGGTCGCCGCTGATGACGCCAACCGCATCATCGCGGTGAGCAGGCCCTTGGCCCGGGCGCTCGGCTGGGACGTGCACGATCTGGTGGGGCGGCGCGTCGTCGTGCTCGTCCCGCCGCACCTGCGCGAGGCTCACGTTGCCGGCTTCACCCGGCACCTCACGACCGGCGAGACACATGTTGTCGGGGTGCCGCTGCGGCTGCCGGTGCTGCGCGCCGACGGCACCCAGGTCGAGTGCGGCTTCCTCATCGAGCAGACCCCGGTGACGTCGGGCCGCGCCGTGTACATCGCCTGGATCGACCCGCCGGACGAGCCCGCTGGCTCGGCCGGCTGACCCGGTAGCCGCCCGGAGGTCACGGACCACTGGAGCGACGCCGGACGACGCAGGGGCCGGTCTGCGCGGGACGTCGCCGCTGCATGGTCGTCCGATCCTCCACCGACCAGGCCGCCGACGTCTGCCCGACGTGCGGCGCGGAGCTCGCCCTTGCTCGCGGGCATCCCGTCTTGACCCCTGAGCCCGGCTGTCCGCGTCATGGTGCGTCTGTGCAGCCACGGCAGTGCCGACGGACGCCGTCAGCACCATGGCGACCCAGGCCCCGTGACGCCGTGCTGGCAGTACAACGCGGCTGATGCTCACGTTCGGGCAGGTGGACAGCGGGACCGGCGGACGTGGCAGGGCGCGATCGGATGGGTAGCGAAGGACGGCAGCCCTGGGCTGCGCCGGACGGATGGCGGCCCCAGCCCTGCGTGCACAGCCGGACCCGCGCGGCCCCTCCGGACAGCCTGCGTCGAGGGTCGCTGTGTTTGCCTTGGTCGGGATGCCTGCTAGCTCGCAGCAGCCGACGGTGCGACGGACCGACGACGGCGCGGCGCCTGGTGCCGGCCGCGCGCCGGCGCTGCACCAGCGAGCGCGGTGCCGGCGCCGACGACCGCGAGCAGGGCGCCCCACACCGCGGTGGTCACCGCGTCGGTCCCCGTGCGGGGGAGCTGCGGGACGCGGGGCGAGGCAGGGATGACCGGAGTGGCGGGCGGCCCCGGCGACTCGGGGACGTCCCCGGTGGTGCCGGGAGGAGGAACCGGGGCCGAGGGCGTGGCGGGGGTGGTCGTGGTCGGCGGGGTCGTCGAGGTCGGCGAGGTCGGCGAGGTCGGCGAGGTCGGCGAGGTCGTCGCGGTCGGCGAGGTCGGCGAGGTCGGCGAACCGGTCGGGGTCGGGGTGGGGGTGGGGGTCGGCGAACCGGTCGGGGTCGGTGGCACGGACGCCGAGGGCGCGACGGTCGGGACCGTGCTCGGGACGGGGGCAGGCGTCACGGCGGCCGTGCAGACCGGACGGGTGACCGTGCTGGTGTCGAGGGTGACGGCACCGCTGTCGGTGAGCAGGCGTCCCTGGACGGTGGCACCGGTGGTGGCGGTGATCGACGTGGCGGCCAGCACCGTGCCGACGAGGGTGGTCGACGTCCCCAGCGTGGCCGAGCTGCCGACCACCCAGGTCACGTTGCAGGCGCTCGCGCCGTTCAGCAGCAGCACCCGGCTGGCCGACGCCGTCGTCAGCGTGCTGGCCGCGCGCAGGACGAAGACCGCCGCCGGGTTGCCGCCCGCGTCGAGGCGGAGCGTGCCGGTGAGGCTGAGGACCGGCCCGGAGTAGACGCCAGGAGCCAGCGTCTGGCCACCGAGGTCGGCCGACACCGTCTGCGTGACCGGCAGGCCCGCGGCCGTGACGTACGCGGTCCGCGCGTCGTCCTTGCCCTGACCCGCGACGGCGTCGGCGACGTGGATCGTGCCGACGACGGTGCCGGGCGGGAAGCCGGTCAGGGAGGTCCCCGGACTCAGCCCGAGGTCCCCGGTCACGACGGTCGGCCCGGTGTTGGTGAGGGTGGAGCCCGCGAGCACGGCGAACGACGCCGCGCTGCCGAGGTCGGCGTCGGCGGCGTGGGCAGCGCCCGGTCCGGCCGCCAGCAGGCCCGCGGGCGCGAGGGCGGCGGTGAGGACAGCCGCGATGGACCGGGCGCGCAGGAGGGGCATGCAGCACTGCTTTCGTCGAGGCACTGACGTCCCGCACAGGAGCGGGCGGCCCCGTCGTGCATCGGCAGCCGTCGCGATGCCCTTGAGCGCTGGCCCGCTGCCGTCAGGTCCTCGGCGTGCCCGCCCCGGCAGCGCTGTCCGGCGCCGGGGCCGTCTGCGGGGCGGGCAGGGCCTCGGCGGACCGTCAGACCGTGCTCGCGGCGCGCTCGAAGCGCTCGGCGGCGTCGCGCAGCACCTGCGCGCCTGCGGGCGCCGTCGGCTCCACCGCATCGGCCAGCAGGAGCGCCGACGTCGCGACGACCGCGTCCGGCACCCGGTTGCCGGTGTGGCGGCGCAGCCACACGAGCAACTCGTCGACGATGGTCGCGTCGGCGGTGAGCACCCCAGCCGCGGTGGCGCGCGCCAGCGACCGCAGGTCCTCGACCGCGTCGGCCGACGAGCCCGTCCGTCGCTGCAGCAGGCTCGGGAACGTGGACGTCAGCCGCTGGTGGGCGAGTGCCAGCACGCCGGAGTCGACGGCGTCCAGGAACAGGACCTCCGGGCTGATGTCGCACGTGCGTCCCGCCAGCGCAGGAGGCGCTGCCAGCAGGGCGGCCGGGTCGTCCGACCAGGCGTCCGCGCCCACGGCGAAGGCGCGCTGCGACGTGCGGCCGAAGGCGCGACCACCGGCGAGCACGGGCACGCCCTGGGCGTGAGCGGCCGCGATGCAGCGAGCTGCGCCGAGCAGGTTGGACGGCACGGTGCAGGACAGCGCCAGCACGTCGACGTCGCCGGTCGCGAGCCGCCGACCGAGCTGGTCGGCCGGCACGGACGGCCCCAGCGTGGTGATCCGCACGCCGCGCGACGCGGCGAGGGCCGCCACCATCCGTGCCGGCAGCGCGTGCCACTCACCCTCGGCGCAGGCGAGCACGACGTGGACGGAGCCGGGCCGTGTGCCCGCAGCCCTGTCGGCGCGAGCGAGGGCATCCAGCGCCGCCTCGGTGACCGCCGTGGCGGCGTGCTCGTCCGCCACCGACCACACGCCCTGCTCCCACAGCAGACCCACGCGGACCTGCGCCGGCCGCAGGACCTCGGCGGCGATGCGGGCCAGCGGAGTCCCCCCGTCGAGCAGGTCGAGCACGAGCTCGCGCGCCGTCTGCGGGTCCACGTCCTCGAGCGCTCGGAAGAAGGCATCCAAGGCGGCTCCCGGGCTGCTCACGCACTCCCCCGGGCTCGTTGCCTGCGCGGGTGGTCGCCGCTGCCCGGAGCACCGTCCAGGAGGTCGGCGAGCACCAGGCGCGCGTCCTCGACGAAACCGGGGAGCACCGTCGTCAGTCGCATGGTCGCAGGGCTCACCGGGTCGGCCCAGGCCAGCATCGGCTCCGACAGCCCCAGCGAGACGTCGATCTGGACGGCGTGGCGCTCGTCCACCAGGCGCGCGGGCACGACGCCCCCACCGAGGTCGTGGACGAGCGTGCTGACCACGTCGGCGACCTGTGCCGGAGCCGTCACCCGCAGCAGCGCACGGGTCGCCGCCAGCACCGCGGTGAGCGCCTCGTGGTCCTCGGCCATCTCCACAGCGGGGTAGGCCCTCCCCCGGGACCCGGCCCCGGACCCGCGGGCCGCACCGGCCGCTCGGGCCCGCCTCGCGGCCACCACGCCCGGCGGCGTGCGCCAGTCCTGCGGCTCCTCCACTGCTGCCCCCCTCCCGCGATCTGTCCGAGCACGCCCCGCGCGTGCACCGTCCGAGCTAGACGCGAGCTCGGACCTGCCCCGGCGCGGCGACCTTGGCCACCGAGCTCACGTGCCAGCGCATCCCGGAGGCGGTGCGCATGCCCTCGCTGTTCAGGGCCGCAGCGATGGTGTGCAGTGACGCTCCTGTGGCGTGCAGCTCGTGGATGCGGGCCGCCTCGAGCCCGTGCGGCGCGGTGACACCCTGCTCGGGGGTCCTGACCGGGGCGGAGAGGGCGGGCGGAGGACGGCGCAGCTCGAACGCGTGGATCCACGCCTCCACCTGCTGGGCCGGGAGCGGCCGGGTCCAGAGAAAGCCCTGGGCCGACTGCACGCCGAGGCGCCGCAGGCGCAGGACGTGGTCCTCCGTCTCGACTCCCTCGGCCACCAACGACTTGCTGGTGCTGTGCGCCAGTCCGACCACGGAGGCGACGATCGCATCGTCGTCGGGGTGCTGGCCGAGGCCGGAGACGAAGCTCTGATCGATCTTGATGATGTCGATGGGGAACCGACGCAGGTAGGACAGGGACGCGTAGCCGGTGCCGAAGTCGTCCAGAGCCAGCCGGACGCCTGCGTCGCGCAGCTGCTCCAGGGCCTCCACCGCGTCCGGCCGGTCCATCAAGGCGCTCTCCGTGACCTCGAGGATGATGCGCTCGGCCGGCGCGCCCACCTCGGCCAGCACCGCGCAGACCCTGTCGGCGAAGCCCGACGCGACCATCTGCAACGGCGACAGGTTGATCGCCACATCGAGCGGCCGTCCTGGCGAGTTCCACGCGGACGCCTGACGGGCCGCCGTCCGCAGCACCCACTCGCCCAGCGCGACGATCAGTCGCGACTCCTCGGCCAGCGGGATGAACTCCGGCGGCAGCACCAGGCCCCGCTCCGGGTGCTGCCAGCGCACCAGGGCCTCGACCCCTCGCACCCGACCGGTGCTGAGCTCCACGACCGGGTGGTACTGCAGCACGAGCTGATCCAGCTCGATCGCCCGGGCGAGGGCATCAGCCGACGGCCCGTCGGGGTCAGCGCTGACGACGACGGCCAGGTCCGGATGGACGGATTCCGCGTGCTGATCGACGCGCGGTGTCGGGCTCGAAAGCTCGGGAGAAGTGCTGCTCACAAGGACATCCACGCTACTACCTGCTGTCGCCCTCACTCCGAGAAGGCCAAGGTGACGAGGCGAACACTAACAGTGACCAACGGTCCGTGTCCGCCGTTTCTGCCGTTTCGTGGCGCGATCGCCCCCTACGCGTCCATCGTTCCGGTCTCGACCTGGCCGGGACCGCTCGCAGCTCACCACTGCGCGCCAACCGGGCCGCGACGTCGCGCAGCTTCATGGTCGACCGCTGGCTGGTCGCCACGAGCAGCGCGAACGCGCGGTCGCCCGTGAGCCTGTGCCGCTCCATGAGGATCCCCTGGGCCTGCCCGATCACCTGCTGCGTGAGCAGCCCGCGCGACATCCGCTCCTTGCCGCGCGCGGCGGCGTAGGCCACCGCCGCGTGGGCGGCGGACAGGAGCCCGACGTGCTCGGACTCGTCGGTGAACGCGGCCGGTCGCCGCGAGTACAGGTTCAGGGCTCCGAGGTCGTCGCCGTCGACGTAGAGCTGCAACGCCAGCATGCTGGCCGCCCCGTGCTGCAGCGCGGCGCCGGCGAACAGCGGCCTACGGGTCTCGGTGGCCATGACCGGGACCCGGACGGTCGCGTGCTCGTAGGCGGCATCCAGGCACGGGCCCTGCGAGCGAGTCCTGCAGGGCGTCGACCACGGCCGGGATCTCCCCCGATGCCGCCTCGGACGACACCTGGCGACGTCCCAGCACCACGCTGACCGATGCCTCCTCGCGGCCCGGGACCAGCTCGATGGCCCCGCGCACGACCTCGACGGGGGTCGAGTGAGGGTCCTGCGCGAGCCCCGCGCTGCGGGCGAAGTGGCTGAGCAGCGCGGCGAGCTCGTGCTCGCCGACCACCGTTCCGGTGTGGTGGGTCGAGGGCTGACCTCGCCTGCGCCGCGTGCCGGCCACGGGCCGGTTCGTGCGCCTGGCCCGGGTGCTAGAGGGCGTTCCTACCACCTCGCCCACGGTACTCGCCCGTGGACTTCGCCGGTCAGCTCAACGTGCTGCCGGCGAGGGTGACAGCGCCGTAGGTCAGTGCGCGCCCGGCCAGTCGGGCGTCGGCGCCGACGGTGATCCCGCCCGCCGCCAGGACCGTGCCGGCGAACCTCGAGCTGGCAACGAGGCCGACCGCGCCCTGGACCTGCCACATGACGTTCGCGGCCTGCGCACCGTTGACCAGCAGCACCGTGCTCCCAGCAGCGGTGGTCAACGCGGCGTCGACCTGCACGATGAACACGGCGTCCGGGTCGCTCTGACCGTCCAGGGTCGGCGTCCCGGTCAGCGCCAGCGCGGCGGTGGAGTGCATCACCCCGGCTTGCGGGGTGCTCCCGTTCAGGTCGCCGTAGAGCTCCCGCGTCGGGAACCGTCCGTCCGCGTCGCCGTAGGCCGCGACCAGGTGGGCGTGCGCCTACCGCGGTGGCGTCGCCCAGGCGGGTCGAGCCGGAGACCACGCCGGGCGGGAAGCCGACGAACGCCTGGTCGGCAGCGATCGCCAGGTCGCCGCTGCCGCCCGCCCCCGCCGTGGTGGTGCGGGTCTGGCCGCCGAGCGTCACCGTCACGGTCGCCCCGAGTGCGGCGCTGGTGGATCCGGTGATGGTCGGGGTGGTGTCCGAGGTGGCCGTGGCGCTGCCGCCCGCGATCGTCACGGTCGGCGCCGGCGCGGTGGTGAACCGGATGCTGTTGCTCGCGAGGGTGACGGCGAGCAAGGACAGTGCTCTGCCGATCAGCTGGGCGCTGTCGCCGACGGTGATCGCACCGGCCGCCAGGACGGTCCCGGCGAAGGCCGAGCTCGCACCGAGCCCGACGGCGCCCTGGACCTGCCACACGACGTACGAGGGCTGCGCACCGTTGACGAGCTGCACCGTGCTGCCCGCCTGGAGGGCTGTGGTAGCGCTCCCCCTGGTGGCGCTGCCCGTGCCCCCACCGCCACCGCTCCAGAAGGCGTGGGCGCCGCCGCCGGTGAGGACGCTGCCGGCGAGCGCGGCCGCGATGACCCTCTTGCTCTTGAGGTTGATGCGCAGGGTACTGCCTTGGCTTTGCGTCCCCGCTGGCGTGCAGCCGGGGGTGCCCTTGTCCCTGACGACAGGGACTTCGTCGGTGCGCGACGCGCACCTGAAGGATCCGGACGAAGAGCGTCACAAGGGACCAGTCACCGGGTGGTCCGGCACACCTCCGAGACCACCACGACAGACGTGGTCACTCGGACTGGTCCCACGACGCACCGGGCGCCCCGTGGGCACTGGGGGACGCGTCCACGAGGGCAGACCGTGACGCCATGTCCTGGGCTCATGAACCGCGAACGGGCACCGGGGCGCGGTCACCGCCCCGTGCCCGAGCCGCCGCGGCACCGGCGGTCGCCGACCAGGAGGAGTGCGTGGGCTCAGCCGGAGACGTCCGCAAGTCGTCGGCGTCGCTTGGCGGGGTACATAGCCTGGTCGGCGGCGTGCTGCGCAGCCGGGAAGCCGGCGAGGACGCTGATCGGCGCCCAGCCGATGCTGCCGTCCACGTCCGCCTGCATTACCGCACCACGGAGCCCGGCCACGCGGGACGCGGCGGAGGCCTCGGTGCAGCCGGTGAGCAGGACGGCGAACTCGTCGCCGCCGAGCCGCGCGACCGGGTCGTCGGTGCGGACGGCCTCGCGCAGCGCGCGTCCGGCGGCCGTGATGTACGCGTCCCCCGCGGCGTGACCCCGCTCGTCGTTGATCTGCTTGAGCCGGTCGAGGTCCAGGGTGACGATGACCGTCGGTCGGCGTACCGGGCGACGCGCTCCTGCTCCTGGGCGATGCGCCGGCCCCACCCGCGCCGGTTGAGCAGTCCGGTCATCGGGTCGGTGTCGGCCAGCTCGCTGGCGACTGACGCCGCCAGCAGCGCGGCGTCGCGACCGCGATCGGCAGCCAGCACGATGCCCAACAGCGACGCGGGGACCTCGAACAGCCGCTGCTGATCGCGGAACTCCTCGCCCCGGGCGGTCGCGCTGATGCCGCACAGCGTGCCGAACAGCTCACCGTCGGGCTCGAGCAGCGGCACACCCGCGTACGCGCCGGTCGGGAGCGCCTGCGCCACCGGTGCGTCCCGGTACAGCGGCACCGCGCTCACGTCGGGAGCCACGCGCGGTGCCAGACCGGCGGTCATGCTGACGCAGAACGACCCCTCCCAGGGCGCCGAACCGCCTTCGGTCAGGCCGTACTCGATGTCGTCGAGGTACAGGGACGTCTGCTGGCCGTTCTCGAGCCGGGTCACCGACCACAGCCCCACCGGCGCCTAACTGCGCAGGAAGGTCAGGACGGTCCGAGCGGCATGGTCGAACGTGATGCTGGCGGGCAGCGAGGGGAGCTCGCTGATGGCTGGCTCCATCTGTCGCGCCCGGGGAGTCGTCATCACCTGCTCATCGGGGACGGCGACGCCGTGCTGAAGCGGATCGGGGAACCTGGTCAGAAGGGATGACTCGACCGGCGGTACCGGTCCCGGAGCGCGCCAGCGGTGCTGGACGACCTGCCCGTCATCGTCTGGTGCGCGTCGACCGGTCAGCGCTCCGCGCGACCGGCGGTCGTCGTCGCGCTCGGGGCGCTCGCCGCTCACCGCCGGAGTGACGGTGCTCGCGGCGACCGGCGGGGACCACAGGTAGCCCTGCGCCCGGTCGCAGCCGAGCTCGGTGAGGATGCGGGCCTGCTCCACGGTCTCCACGCCCTCACCGGTGGTCTGCAGTCCCAGACCGTGGGCCATCGACAGGATGGCACGGATGATGCTGGCGTCCGCTCCCCCGGAGCCGGGCCCGGACACGAACGACCGGTCGATCTTCACCTCGTCGACCGGCAGCTCGCGCAGGTAGCCGAACCCGGCGAAGCCCGTCCCGAAGTCGTCGAGCGAGACCCGCGCCCATCGCGCGACACGCCGACAGCACCTTCAGCGCCGTCCCGAGGTCCTGCATGAGGGCCGTCTCGGTGATCTCGAGGACGAGGCGGTGCGGGGCGAGCCCGGTGGCGTCGAGCGCGGCCCGCACCGTCTCGAGCAGCGTGCTCCCCGAGCTGCCGTGCCGTGACGTTGACCGACGCGACGAGCTCCGGGCCCGGCCGGCCCTGCACGCATGCGCAGGCCTGCTGCAGCACGAACGCCGCGAGGTCGTGGATCAAGCCGTCGTTCTCGGCCGCGTCGACGAAGGCGTCGGCCGCGAGCAGGCCGTACCGCGGGCGTTGCCAGCGGACCAGCGCCTCGACGCCGACGACCAGGCGGGTGCGCAGGTCCACGACCGGTTGGTAGTGCACGGCGACCTCGCCGTCGGTGAGCCCCCGCCGCAGCCGCTTTACCAGACCCCCGTCGGGGTGGCTGTCCGACCCGATGCTGTCGAACAGCGAGATGCTCTCCGGCCCGCCCTGCTTGGCGGCGTAGACGGCGGCGACGCACTCGCGCAGCAGCCCGTGGCTGCGGCGCCGGCCGCCCAGCAGCGTGACGCCGAGGCTCGAGCTCTGGACGACCCGGGTGCCACCCGCCCGGGCCGGCCGCGACAGCACCAGCTGCAGCCGCTCAGCCAGGTCGAGGGCGTCCTGCGGCCCGTCGATCCCCTCGGCCAGCACGACGAGCTCGTCGCCGCCGAGCCGGCCGCAGGTGTCCTCCACCCGCCGGAAGCTGTCGAGTCGCGCCGCGAGGGTGCGCATCAGCTCGTCCCCCGCGGCGTGGCCGAGGCGCCGGTTGACGGCCTTGAAGTCGTCCAGGTCGAGCAGCATCAGAGCCGGCTGACCGGTGAGGGCGTCTGCGCTCCAGCCGAAGACGTTCGTCACGGCAGGACTCGCGAAGCGGATGTTGCCGTCGAGCCCCACGACGGTGGCGGCGTCGCTCGACGCCTCGAGCAGCGGGCGCACCGCCTCGCCGAGGCCGCTCGACACGCCGACCAGTCCCACGACCTGTCCGCAGGCGTTGCACACGCCCGCCGTCGTGACCAGCGCCCGGAACGTCGAGCCGTCCCGGTGACGCACCGTGAAACTGCCCGACCAGGGCTCCCCGCGGCTCACGGCGCTGAAGATCTCGTCGGACTCCTCGCGGGAGACGTCCGGCACCGTGAGCTCCCGATCGGTCGGCACAGGGCCTCGATCGCCGACCAGCCGTAGAGCCTCTCCGCAGCGGCGTTCCAGCGCGTCACGGTGCCGACCAGGTCGGTCACGACGACCGCCCGATGGACGCGAGGATCTGCGCGTCGTCGGGCCCCTCGGCAGGCGACGCGTCCCGTCCCTCGGTCGTCATCCAACCCCCAGGCACCGGCCCGGCCACGGCACCGACGTCGCAGCCCGCCTCCGGCGCTGGTAGGTCCGCGTCCACGGTAGGACGGACGGGCGGGGCCGTCATCCCCTGATCGAGGCATCCCCAGGGTCGAGCACGACGTGACCGGTGCACGCCCCACGACGCACGGCCGGGAGCCGCACGCACTGCCCCGTCAGGCCTGGACCATCGTCAGGAGCTCGTAGGCGGCGACGACGACGTCGTCCTGGTCGAGCACCTGCACGTCCCAGCGGACCTCGCCCTGGTCGGCGGTCCGCGGCGTCTTGGACGCGCAGGTGAGCACCACCCGGATGCGGTCACCGGGCTTGACCGGCTTGGTGAAGCGGAGCCGGTCCAGCCCGGTGTTGGCGAGGACCGGACCCGGGGCGGGCTCGACGAACAGGCCCGCCGCGAGCGAGAGCACCAGGTAGCCGTGCGCCACGATGCCGCCGAACAGCGGGTTGGCCGCCGCCGCCTCGGGGTCGGTGTGCGCGTAGAACGTGTCGCCCGTGAACTCGGCGAAGTGCGCGACGTCGGGCTCGGTGACCTGCCGCTGCTCGGTGATGACGGTGTCGCCGATCCGCAGCTCGCTCATCGTCTTGCGGAACGGGTGGACCTCGGTCTCGACCCGCGACGCCCCCGGCGTGTAGACGCCGGTGATCGCGGTGAGCATATCGGGCGAGCCCTGCACGGCAGTGCGCTGCATGTGGTGCTGCACCCCGCGCATCCCGCCGAGCTCCTCGCCGCCACCGGCGCGGCCGGGGCCGCCGTGGACCAGGTGCGGCAGCGGCGAGCCGTGCCCGGTCGACTCGGCGGCCGAGACCCGGTCGAGGACGTGCAGCCGGCCGTGGTGGGCCGCCGCGCCGAGGACGACCTCGCGGACGAAGCCGGCGTCGTGGCTGACGACCGAGCCGACGAGGCTCCCCTGACCTAGCGCCATGAGATCCACCACCTGCGAGGCGGTCTCGTACGGCAGCAGGGTCGCGACCGGGCCGAAGGCCTCGACCTCGTGGACGGCCGGGTGGGTGGCGTCCTCGTAGCGCAGCAGCAGCGGCGAGAGGAAGGCGCCGCGCTCGAGGCCGGGCACCGCGGCGTCGGGGTTGCCGACGACGATGCTGCCCCCGGCGCTGAGGCGTCCGACGGCGCGGCGGACGTCGTCGCGCTGGGACGTGCTCACCAGGGCTCCCATCCGCGTCTGGGGGTCGCGGGGGTCGCCGGGGGTGATCGCCCCCAGCGCCTCGCGCAGCGCCTCGGTCGCGGCATCGAGGTGCTCGCGCGGGACGAAGGCACGCCGGATCGCGGTGCACTTCTGGCCGGCCTTGGAGGTCATCTCGCGCACGACCTCCCGGACGAATAGGTCGAACTCGTCGGTGCCCGGCTTGGCGTCCAGGCCCAGCACGGCGCAGTTCAGGGAGTCGGCCTCGGCGTTGAACCGGACGCTGCGCTGCACCACCGCGGGGTGCGAGCGCAGCAGCGCGGCGGTCCGCGCCGAACCCGTGAACGAGAGCAGGTCCTGGCCGCCGAGCTGGTCGACCAGCCCTTCCGAGCCGCCGACGAGCAGCTGGAGCGAGCCCTGCGGCAGCAGCCCGGAGCCGACGATGCTGCGCACCACGAGCTCGGTCAGGTAGGCCGTCTGGCTGGCGGGCTTCACGACGCTCGGGACCCCGGCGAGGAAGGCCGGCGCGAGCTTCTCGAGCATCCCCCAGACCGGGAAGTTGTAGGCGTTGACCTGCACCGCGGCGCCGCGCAGGGGCGTCAGCACGTGCCGGGCGACGAAGGTGCCCGTCCGGCCGAGCTGCTCGACGGGTCCGTCGAGCAGGACGTGCCCGTCCGGGAGCTCGCGGCGTCCCTTGCTCGCGTAGACGAGCAGCGTGGCGAAGCCGCCGTCGAGGTCGACGGCCGAGTCGCGGCGGGTCGCGCCGGTCGCCGACGACAGCTCGTAGAACTCCTCCTTGACCCCCATCAGGTGGCTGCCGAGCTGCTTCAGCACGGACGCGCGCTCCTGGAAGGTCAGGGCGCGCAGTGCCGGGCCGCCCACCGTCCGCGCGTGCTCGAGCGCCTCCTGTGCGGCGACCGGGGCGGTCGAGACGCGGGCGACCGGCTCCCCCGTGGCCGCGTGCAGCAACGGCGTCCCCCCGTCCTGCGGGGTCTGCCAACGACCGGCGACGTAGCTCTCGAGCACTGCGGACCTCCAGGACGCACGGGACGGTAGACCGACCATTCGTTCGGCAGCACTGTCCTGCGGTGGACGGCCCCGCGTCAAGGGAACCGGTCAGTCCCGTCGCCGGTCCAGGAAGCGGTCATGCGCTCGCGCTTGTCCCCGCTGTCGAACGGCAGCGCCTGCGCCGTGATGTCGAACGACGTGGTGTCCGGCGCCCCGGAGCGCAGGGACAGCGTGGTCAGCTCGAGCGCGCGCCACGAGCGCCGGCCGATCGTCGCGGCGACCGCGAGGGCGGCGTCGAGGACGTCACCTGGCTCGCGCACGGCGTCGACCAGCCCGGCCGCCAGCGCCTGCGCCGCGTCGAGCCGCTCGCCCAGGTAGAGCATCCGGCGGGCCGTCGACAGCCCGACCAGCTGAGGCAGGCGGGAGCTGGCGCCGGCTCCCGCCAGGATCCCAGCGACAGCTCCGGCTGGCCGAACACGGCGCGCGGCGTGGCCAGCCGCAGGTCGCGGCCAGCGCCAGCTCGCACCCGCCGCCCAGCGCCGGACCGTCGACGACGGCCACGGTCGGCCAGCGGTGAGCCGCCAGCCGGGCGAACAGCCCGGCGTTGACGGCCGGCAGCGCGTCGTCGGGGTCGCGCTCGCCGCTCGGCGATGTCGGCGCCCGTGGCGAAGACCCCGGCGTCGTGCTGTGGACGACGAGCCCGCACGGCTCGCGCGAGGCGGCGCGCGGGACGTCGTGCAGCTCGTCGACGGCTTGCTCGTCGAGCGGGTTGTGCTTGTCGGGCCGGCCGAGCCCGACGAGGACGACGGCCTCGCGCCGCTCGACCTGGAGACGGCTGCTGCCGGACGCGGGCCCTCCTGCACTGGTGGCGGACCCGACGGTCGCGTCGGGGCGCCATCTGACCGCCGCCCGCCGCGGCGTCGAGGACGGGCGTCGGACCCGGCCGCGCCCCGGCGGTGCACGTCCTTGCGGTCCAGGTCACCGTGGTCTACAAAGGACCGAACGAACGGTCGGTGGAGAGGGTGGTGCGCGTGCAGGGTCTGGCAGCCGGAGCTCCGGTGGGGGTCCTGGGCGCCGGGGCCATGGGCAGCGGCATCGCGCAGGTGGCCGCCGCGAGCGGTCACCCGGTGCTCCTGCTCGACGTCGACGCGGCCCGGGCGCGGGAAGCGGTGACGGCCGTGCTCGCCGGCCTGCAGACCTCGGTCGACAAGGGCCGTGTCGACCAGGCCGTCCACGACGCCGCCGCGACCGCCGTCCGCGCGTGCACCGACGTCGCCGACCTGGCCGACTGCGGCCTGGTGCTGGAAGTCGTCGTCGAGCAGGTCGACGTCAAGCGCGAGCTGCTGCGGCAGGTCGAGAGGGCCGTCGGCCCCGGCTGCCTGATCACCACGAACACCTCGTCACTGAGCATCGACGCCATCGCCGCCTCCCTCGAGGAGCCCGCTCGGCTGGTCGGCATGCACTTCTTCAACCCGGCGCCGGTGATGCGGCTGGTCGAGGTCGTGAGCGGGCTGCGCACCGCCCCCGAGCTCGCCGGGCAGGTCGAGGCGACCGCGCTGGCCTGGGGCAAGCGGACCGTGCGGTGCGCGTCCACGCCCGGCTTCGTCGTGAACCGCGTCGCGCGGCCCTACTACTCCGAGGCGCTCGCCGTCGTCGCCGAGACCGGTCTCGAGCCGGCCGTGCTCGACCAGCTCTACCGCGAGGCCGGCGGCTTCCGCATGGGCCCGCTCGAGGTCACCGACCTCATCGGGCACGACGTGAACTACGCCGTCACCGAGTCGGTCTGGCGGGCGCTCGACCTCGACGCGCGCTACCGGCCGTCCGGTCTGCAGCGCCGCCTGGTCGAGGCGGGCTGGCTCGGGCGCAAGACCGGCCGGGGCTTCTACGACCACGGCTCCCCCGCACCCGTGCCGCCACGCGCGCTGCCCGCCGCGGCGACCGGCACCGTCCACGTCGGGCCGACGAGCCCGCTGCTGCCGCTGCTCGACCGCACGTCCTGCGAGCTCGACGAGGACCCCGAGCTGGGCGAGTGGGTCCGGCTCCCGTCCGGCGCGCTGGTGGGCCTCACCGAGGGCGAGCTCGCGGCGCAGGCCGCCGTCACGGCCGGGCACGACGTCGTCCTGCTCGACCTCGCGCTGGACTGGTCGGCGACCACCCGGGTCGGCGCCAGCGCCTCGAGCCCGGCGTCGCTGGACGAGCTGGCGGCGGTCCTGGCCGGGGCCCACGTCGCGGTCACGCCCCTGCCCGACGTCCCCGGACTGCTGCTGGCGCGCACCGTCGCGCTGCTCGTGGACGAGGCCGTCGACCTCGCCTCGCGCCAGCGGATGGCGCCGGCCGACCTCGACGCCGCAGTGCGCGACGGGCTGAACTACCCGCTCGGCCCGCTCGCCTGGGGCGACCGCGTGGGCGCGGCCTGGGTCGTCCGGCTGCTCGACCAGCTCGAGCGGCTCCAGCCCGGCGGCCGCTTCCGCGTCAGCACGCCGCTGCGCCTCGCCGCGGTGCAGGGTCGGCACCTGAGCACGTGAGAGCGCTGCGCGACTGAGCACGTCCCCCCGCCCGCCGACCCCTGGAGCACGACGTGCAGGACCTCACGCCCGACCCCGCGAGCCTCGACCCGATCGAGACCGCCTCGCGCGACGAGATCCAGGCCCTGCAGCTCAGCCGGCTGACGTGGAGCCTGCAGCACGCGTACGAGAACGTGCCGCACTACCGGCAGGCGTTCGACGCGGCGGGCGTCCGGCCCGGCGACCTGACCGAGCTCGCCGACCTGCAGCACTTCCCGTTCACCACCAAGGCCGACCTGCGGGCGAACTACCCGTTCGGGATGTTCGCCGTCCCGCAGGAGCAGGTGCGCCGGGTGCACGCGAGCAGCGGGACCACCGGTCAGCCGACGGTCGTCGGCTACACCGAGCGCGACCTCAGCACCTGGGCCGACGTCGTCGCGCGCAGCATCCGGGCCGCCGGTGGACGTCCCGGGCACAAGGTGCACGTCGCCTACGGGTACGGCCTGTTCACCGGCGGGCTCGGGGCGCACTACGGCGCCGAGCGGCTGGGCTGCACCGTCATCCCGATGTCCGGCGGGCAGACCGAGCGCCAGGTGCGGCTCATCCACGACTTCCAGCCCGACGTCATCATGGTGACGCCGTCGTACATGCTCGCGCTGCTCGACGAGTTCGAGCGCCAGGGCCGCGACCCGCGTGAGAGCTCCTTGAAGGTCGGCATCTTCGGCGCGGAGCCGTGGACCGAGGACATGCGCCGCGAGGTCGAGGAGCGGGCCGGCCTCCACGCCGTCGACATCTACGGCCTGTCCGAGGTGATGGGCCCCGGCGTCGCCAGCGAGTGCGTGGAGACCAAGGACGGCCTGCACGTGTGGGAGGACCACTTCTACCCGGAGGTCATCGACCCGGAGACCGGCGAGGTGCTGCCGGACGGCGAGCAGGGCGAGCTGGTCTTCACCTCCCTCACCAAGCAGGCGATGCCGGTCGTGCGCTACCGCACCCGCGACCTCACCCGGCTGCTGCCGGGCACCGCTCGCACGATGCGCCGGATCGAGAAGATCACCGGACGCACCGACGACATGATCATCCTGCGCGGGGTCAACGTGTTCCCCACCCAGGTGGAGGAGCTGCTGCTACGGGTCCAGGGCCTCTCGCCGCACTACCAGCTGGTGCTGAGCCGGCCGCACCGCATGGACGAGATGACCGTGCGGGTCGAGTCCCGACCGGACTGCGCCGCCGACGAGCGGGCCGCCCTGGCCGTCCGGCTGTGCGGGCTGATCAAGGACAACGTCGGCATCAGCGTCGCGTGCGACGTCGTCGAGGCCGGCACCCTCCCGCGGTCGGAGGGCAAGGCCCAGCGGGTGCTCGACCTGCGTCCCTGAGCCGGCCCGTCCGACGGCTCAGCGGGGCCGCAGCCCGTCGAAGGCCAGCGCCACCAGGGCGTCCTCGACCTCCTGGCGGTCGTGCGCACCACCGGGGCGGAACCACTCGACGAGGCTGTTCACCATCCCGAACAGCAGCCGGGTGACCAGTCGCGGGTCCAGGTCGGCGCGCACGTCGCCCTCGCGGATCGCGTCGCCCACCAGCGCGCTGAGGCGCTTGTCGAACTCGCGGCGGCGGCTCAGCGCCTCCCGCTCCCCCTCGGTGTTGCCGCGCACCCGCAGCAGCAGCGTCACGTAGGGCAGCTCGGCGACCAGCACCCGCGCCGACCCGCGCACGACCCGCTCCAGCCGCTCGACAGCCGGGCCCTGCCGGTCCTGCTCCTCGTCGAGCACCGCGAACAGGGCGTCGAGCGCCCGCGCGACCGCGAGCCGCAGGAGCTCCTCCTTGCCGCTGACGTGGTGGTAGATCGAGGACTTGGTGCGGCCCGTCGCGCGCGACAGGTCCTCCATGCTGGTGGCGTCGTACCCGCGCTCGAGGAACTCGTGGGCGACGACCTCGAGCAGCTCGTCGAGGTTGTACGGCGATCGGCGGTCGCGCGCCGGACGGCTCTGCGGCTCGGCCGGCGTGCTGCTCATGCCTGGACGGTAGTGCGCGCCGAGCACGACGGCGGCCTCGACACACCTGCGGACCGTCCGACCGTTCAGTCTGGTGTTGACACCTGCGTCCCGGCACGCGACAGTAGACCGAACGATCGTTCAGTCACCTGGAGGCGCAGTGGACGTCGCAGCAGTCGCACAGGTCGAGAGCCCGCTGGAGCAGCAGTTCCAGGCGCTCGTCGACGCCGACGGTCGCGTCGAGCCGCGCGACTGGATGCCGGACGGCTACCGCAAGACCCTGGTCCGCCAGATCGCCCAGCACGCGCACTCCGAGATCATCGGCATGCAGCCGGAGGGCAACTGGATCACGCGGGCCCCCTCGCTGCGCCGCAAGTGCATCCTCGTCGCGAAGGTGCAGGACGAGGCCGGGCACGGGCTCTACCTCTACAGCGCCGCCGAGACGCTCGGTGTCGACCGCGACGAGCTGCTCGACCTGCTCCACACCGGCCGCCAGAAGTACTCGACGATCTTCAACTACCCGACCACCTCGTGGGCGGACGTCGCCGCGATCGGCTGGCTCGTCGACGGCGCCGCGATCATGAACCAGGTGCCGCTGACGCGCTGCTCGTACGGGCCGTACGCCCGCGCGATGATCCGGGTCTGCAAGGAGGAGTCCTTCCACCAGCGGCAGGGCTTCGAGGCGATGACGGTGCTCGCGAACGGCACCCCGGCGCAGCGCCAGATGGCCCAGGACGCGCTCGACCGCTGGTGGTGGCCGGCGCTGATGATGTTCGGGCCGTCCGACACCGACTCGCCCAACAGCGCCCAGTCGATGACGTGGGGCATCAAGCGGTTCAGCAACGACGAGCTGCGCCAGCGCTTCGTCGACGCGACCGTGCCGCAGGCCGAGCACCTCGGCCTCACCGTGCCCGACCCCGACCTGACCTGGAACGGCGAGCACTATGTCTCCGGTGAGATCGACTGGACCGAGTTCTTCACCGTGATGAAGGGCGACGGCCCGTGCAACCGCGAGCGCATCGCGAACCGCGTGGCGGCGCACGACGAGGGCGCCTGGGTCCGCGAGGCAGCGGCGGCGTACGCCGCCAAGCAGCAGGCCCGGTCCGCCTCCCAGGGAGTGGCGGCGTGACGGAGACGAGCAGCTTCACCGCCGAGGGCGGCCACGGCGCCGTCCCGACCTCCTGCGAGGTGGAGGTCGACGAGGGCGGGCACGCCGGGGCGCAGCCGCTGTGGGAGGTCTTCGTCCGCAGCCGCCGCGGCCTGTCGCACACCCACGCCGGGAGCCTGCACGCCCCCGACGCCCACATGGCCCTGCGCAACGCCCGCGACGTCTACACCCGCCGCCAGGAGGGCGTGAGCATCTGGGTGGTCCCGGCCGCCGCCGTCGTCGCCAGCAGCCCGGACGAGAAGGACGCCTTCTTCGACCCCGCCGGCGACAAGGCCTACCGCCACCCGACCTTCTACGACGTGCCGGAGGGGTTGACCCACCTGTGAGCGCCACCTCCGCGACCCCGGTCACGGCCGTCGACGCCGACGTCGCGGCCTACGCCCTGCGGCTCGGCGATGACGCCCTGGTGCTCGGACAGCGGCTGGGCGAGTGGGCGGCCAAGAGCCCGCAGCTCGAGGAGGACGTCGCGCTGCTCAACCTCGCGCTCGACCACCTGGGCGTCGCACGCAGCCTGCTGTCCTACGTCGGCACCATCGACGGCACGGGCCGCAGCGAGGACGACATCGCCTTCCTGCGCGACGAGCCCGCCTTCACCAACGCCCTGCTGATGGAGCTCGAGGGCGGCGACTTCGGCCGCACGACGGCCCGCCAGCTGCTGGTGGCGTCCTACCAGCTGCCGCTGTGGCAGGCGCTGGCGTCCTCCACCGACCCCGAGATCGCCGGCGTGGCAGGCAAGGCCGTCAAGGAGGTCGCCTACCACCTCGACCACGCCCGCAGCTGGGTCGTCCGGCTCGGTGACGGCACCGCGGAGTCGCACCGCCGGGTGCAGACCGGGCTCGACGAGGTGTGGCCGTACGCCGCCGAGCTGTTCGAGCGCGACGCGCTCGTCGACCGGCTGGTCGCGCGGGGCGTCGCCGCCGACCCCGCGCTGCTCGAGCCCGCCTGGCGCGCGACCGTCGAGGACGTGCTGGCCGAGGCCACGCTCACCGTCCCCGAGACCAGCTGGCGCCCCACCGGCGGGCGCACCGGCGCGCACACGACCGGCTTCGGCTACCTGCTCGCCGAGCTGCAGCACCTGCACCGCTCGCACCCCGGGGCGTCCTGGTGACCACCGCGACCCTGACCGAGGCACGGCTGCGCGAGGTCCTCGCGACGGTGACCGACCCCGAGATCCCGGTCATCACCATCGCCGACCTGGGCATCCTGCGCGACGTCGCCGTCGACGGCGACCACGTCACGGTGACCATCACGCCGACCTACTCCGGCTGTCCCGCCATGGACGAGATCCGGGCCGACATCACCACCGCCCTCGCCTCCGCCGGCGTCGACGACGTCGAGGTGCGCACCGTGCTCTCGCCGGCCTGGACGACGGAGTGGATGACCGAGCAGGGACGCGCGGACCTCCGGGCGTACGGGATCGCCCCGCCCACCGTGCGGGCCGGCGGGCCGGTCCTGCTCCAGCTCGGCCGGCGCACCGCGACCGTCGTGTGCCCGCACTGCGGCTCCTCCTCCACCGAGGAGCTGACCCGCTTCGCGTCGACGTCGTGCAAGTCGCTGTGGCGCTGCCGGTCCTGCCGCGAGCCGTTCGACCACTTCAAGGACCACTGATGACCACACCGACGACCGTCGACGAGACGCTCGACCCGGGCTTCCGCCGGCTGCGCGTCACCGCGGTCGACCGGCTGACGTCCGACTCCGCGGCCATCACCTTCCAGGTGCCGTCGGACCTCGCCGAGGCCTTCCGCTTCCGGCCCGGCCAGCACCTGACGCTGCGGCGCGAGATCGACGGCCAGGACGTGCGCCGGACCTACTCGGTCTGCGCCAGCGCCGCCGGCGGGCCGCTGCGGGTGGCCGTGAAGCTCATGGAGGGCGGGGCCTTCTCGACCTGGGCGCTCGAGGGGCTGCAGCCCGGCGACGAGCTCGAGGTCCTGCCGCCGGCCGGTCGCTTCGGCCCGACGCCCGACGCGACCCGCACCCGCCGCTACGGCCTCATCGCCGCGGGCAGCGGCATCACCCCCGTGCTGTCGATCGCCTGGACCGTGCTCGACGTCGAGCCGCACAGCGAGGTCGTGCTCGTCTTCGGCAACCGCACCACCGGCGACATGATGTTCCTCGAGGAGCTCGCCGACCTCAAGGACCGCTACCCGCAGCGCTTCTCGGTGCTGCACGTCCTGTCGCGCGAGGAGCAGGGCTCCGAGCTGCTGTCCGGGCGCATCGACCGCGACCGGCTGCAGCGGCTGCTCGCGACCCTGGTCCCGAAGGACTCGATCGACGAGTGGTACCTCTGCGGGCCGTTCGGGATGGTCACCGAGGGCAGGCAGACGCTGCTCGACGCCGGCATCGACCCGGCGAGCGTGCACGTCGAGCTGTTCCACGCCGACCCGCCGCCGCCGCGCGAGCGCACGCACGAGCCGGGCACGTCCGACCTCGCGAACGTCGTCGTCGACCTGCACGGCCGCACGACGACGGTCCAGGTCGACCCCGACGGCGAGTCGGTCCTCGACGCGGTCCTGGCCGTTCGGGCCGACGCGCCGTACGCCTGCAAGGGCGGCGTCTGCGGCACCTGCCGTGCGCGCTGCACCTTCGGCGCCGTCGAGATGGACGTCAACTACGCCCTCGAGCCCGACGAGCTGGCCCGGGGCGTCGTCCTGACCTGCCAGTCGCACCCGACCACGCCCGAGGTCCGGCTCGAGTTCCTCTGATCAGCGCTCCTCCCTGATCAGCGGGGAGCGTCGGCGCGGTCGACGTCACCCACCTGCACGGCCGGACGCCGGCTGAGCCGTCGCCACAGCCAGCCGACCGGGCGCCGCTCCCCGGTCAGGACGTGCTCGGCCGTGGCGTCGACGACCAGCGTCGTGCCCAGCGCCCAGCGGGCGTCGCGATCACCGGCCAGCAGAAGCTCGTCGTCGGGCGCCAGCACCAGCTCGGGGTCCGGGGTGAGCAGGCTCCGGCCGTCGCGCAGCACCATCAGCAGGCGGGCCCGCAACCGCTGCTCGCGCGCCTCCGGGTGGCGCAGCAGCTGGCCGACCCGGACCGCACCGGCCGCCAGCCAGGGCTGCAGCGCCGGCGCCTCCGCCTCGGTCAGGCGCACCTTCCACAGCGCGGGCAGGTGCTCACCGCAGCAGTCGACGAGGTCGGCGACCAGGCCGGCGGCCCACTCGTCGCCCTGCGCCGGCATCTCCTGCAGGAAGCGCCAGAGCAACGGCGTGCTGAGGTGCGCGTACGCCTCGTGCGCCACCAGGTCGGTCGGCACCAGCAGGGCGTCGAGGTCCATCGCGGTGAACAGCGGAGCGTCCTCCGGCTGGTTCTGCCGGGCGATGAGGAACAGCCGCGGGTTGACCCGCCGGGCCGCGGCGACCAGCGACAGGTTGGTCGTGTCGTCCTGCGTGCCCGACACGAAGCCGACGGCGCTGTCGAGTCCCACCTGGGCCAGCACCGCCGGCTCCGAGCCGTCGCCGACGACCACCCGCACGCCGTCGCGCACCGCCTGCTCCTGCGCCGGACCGGGTGGCTCCACGACCGTGACGTCGACACCGGCACCGCGCAGGTCGGCGGTCAGCGCACGACCGAACCGGCCGTAGCCGCAGACGACCCAGCGACCGCGGCGGGGCCGCCGTCCCACGTCCGGCAGCTCGGCGCCCGGCCCCGCCTCGAGCCACGTCAGCAGCTGGAACGACGAGGGCGCCCGCAGCGCCAGCAGCAGGTGCTCGCCGAACCGGTCGAACGGGTTCACGACCGTCGGCGTGCCGAAGGCGTGCATGCGGTGCGCCACCGCGGCCGACACGGTGCGGGCGAGCACCGGCAGCTCGGGCCGCAGCAGCGCGGCGGCCATCGTGACCGCGAGGTTCGCCTCGTCGTCGTCGGTGATCGCGAGGACCCCTTCGCAGCAGGGGTGCTCGAGCCCGGCGATCCGCAGCGAGCGCGGGCTCCGGACGTCGGCGGTCAGCCCCGGGACGTCACCGCGGAAGGCCCCCTGGTCGAGGGTGTCGATCCGCTCGGACGCGCTGTCGAGCACGACGAGCCGGCGTCCCAGGGCGTCGAAGGACCGGGCCAGCAGCTCGCCGGTCTGGCCGTACCCGGCGACGAGCAGGAACGGCTCGCGCAGCCGGCCGACCTTGCGCTCGAAGTGCTGGACGGCCAGCACCTGCCGGAAGGCGCGGTCCTGCAGCAGGGTCAGCAGGGCGCCGATCGCGTACGCCCAGGCCACCACGGTGGAGTAGATGCAGATGACGACCCACAGCCTCTGCGCGTCGCTGAACGGGTGCGGCAGCTCGCCGAAGCCGATCGTCGTCGCGGTGTAGCTCATGACGTAGAACGCGTCGAAGAATCCCAGCCGGTCGGGGCGGCCGGCACGGTCCTCGCCCGGCACCAGCGTGAGCCCGAAGACGCTGACCGCGAAGACCAGGATGAGCACCATCAGCGGTGCCCGCATGCGCCTCAGGACGAGGAACACCGCCGCCGAGGACTGCTGGTCGGGCTGCCCGCGGGTGGGGGGCCGGGCGGGCGTCGTCACTGGTTGCGGTGGTACGTGACGGTCTCGACGAGCAGCAGCACGACCGAGACGACGTTGGCCAGCAGCGCCCCGCCCGACAGCGACACGACCGACGCGGTCTCGCTGGCGCTCAGTCCGTCGCCGGCGATCCGCGACGCGTACGCCCACGTCAGCGCGGCCGCGATCAGCTGCAGGTCGGCCACCAGGCTGGTCGCGAGGTGCACGGCCCCGATCTGCGTGCGGTCGCCGAACTTCAGGACCGTCGCGATGAGGTTCACCACCACCGCGGCGAACAGCTCGTTGACGTTGTGCAGCGCCGGGTCGTCGATGTCGCCGACGAAGAAGCCGAAGTTCAGCGTGGCCGCGAGCAGGACGAAGAACCCGAAGACCACCTTCTCGAGGTTCACGCGGGCTCCCCTGGCCGGGGAGGCCGGGGCGCCCCCCACGCACGCCGTACCCGGCTGCGGTCCGTCGGACCCCCGGACGGGAGCCCGCCGTGCCGGCAGCGACCCGACGTAGACCATGATCCAGACTCCGACGACCCGACGTCCGCCCGCCCGCCCGCCTGCACAGGAGGACCGCATGACCGCGCCCGAGCAGCTCCACGTCGAGGCGAACGGGATGGCCTTCGCCGCGCTCGCCTGGGGCGACCCCGACGCGCCACTGGCCCTGCTCGTCCACGGCTACCCCGACACGGCCTGGACGTGGCGCCACCTCGGGCCCCACCTGGCCGAGCGGGGCTGGCGCGCCGTCGCGCCCTTCACCCGCGGGTACGGGCCCTCCGACCTCGCGCCGGACGACAGCTACCTCGCGACCGACCTGGCCCGCGACGTGCTCGGCCTGCACCGGGCCCTGGGCGGCGACGAGCGGGCGGTGCTCATCGGCCACGACTGGGGCGCCGTCGCGACCTACGCCGTGACCGCCGTGGAGCCGGGCCGGTTCCGCCGCTACGTCACGATCGCCGTCCCGCCTACCGCCGCGGTCCTCAAGCCCTTCACCCGGCTCCGGACGCTCGGCATCGGCGCCCGCCAGCTGCGCCTGAGCTGGTACTTCCTCTACAACCAGCTGCCCGGCAGCGAGCGGGGACTGGACGCCGTCATCGGCAAGCACTGGCGCGACTGGTCACCCGGCTACGACGCGACCGAGGACGTTGCCCACGTGCTGGCGGCGCTCGACACCCCCGCCCGGCGGACGGCGGCTCTCGGGTACTACCGGCAGAACCTCAAGGGAGGCGCGGTCGAGGGCTTCCGCACCCGCCCCGGGGCACCGGTGCTGTACCTGCACGGCGAGGACGACGGCTGCGTGCGTGCCGACGTGGCCGCGGCCGCGGCGCTGCCGGCCGGGAGCCGGTTCGAGCTCGTCCGCGGGGCCGGGCACTTCCTGCAGCTGGAGCAGCCGGAGCGCGTCGTGGAGCTCGTGGAGGAGTGGCTCGCGGAGACGGAGTGAGCACTGCTCCCGGCCCTGTCAGAACAGCGTGCCGTCGCCCTTGCCGCGCTCGAGGGCCAGCAGCGCGGTCTTGCGCTCCACGCCGCCGGCGTA
>JAOPVV010000102.1 GCA_025966005.1 Frankiales bacterium | reverse complement strand
TGCACGAACGGCGACAAGCAACTGCACCGCTAGCGACACAGACTGCACGGAGGGCCGGTCACGCACTGTGACCGGCCCTCCGACAGCGCCCTCCACATCTCTTGCGACGACAACGACCTGCCGCGTGGCCGAGGGGCTTTCGCCTAAGTGCACAAGAAGGCCGACGTCGCCTAAGTGCACAAGAAGGCCGACGAGGTCCGGGGTCCGGCCTAGATGCCCGTCCATCGTCCTCTCCTAGGCGCACGCCTCTGCCGGCTCTGCTGAGCAGCAGGCCGGGCGCGGCATGAAGAACGGCACCTACCCGTAATGCGAAGCCTCCCGAAACAGCACGACCACGCCCTGTGGGGTGACATGCTGCGGCGCGTCAGCCCGCGGGGCTGCGGCAGCACCGACGCCAAGGGACACCGTGAGCACAGCGACAGCCTGGATGCGTCGACACAAGGTCCTGACCGGCATAGGGGTCGTCGTCGCGTTGGGAACCGTCGGCAACCTCACCGACTCCGGGGACACGGGCGGTGACGCCGCAAGCAGCACACCTGTCGGCATCGCATCGTTCCCGAGCGCAACATCATCGACGCCCGGCCTGCCAGGGGTCGACCGGACCGTCGCGCCCACGACATCGACTGCCCCGACCACACCCACGGTCAATCCGACGGCAACAGCGAAACCAGCAGCAAGCACGGCTGTCGTCGTCGCCAGTGCTAGCCCAAGCCCGAAGCCCGTCGCCACGGCGGCGCCCAAGCCGAGCCCCAAGCCTGTCGTCACCCAAGCCCCTGCTCCCGTCGCAACAAAGGCCCCAGCTCCGTCTGCCCAGGAGTACGCGAACTGCACCGAGCTGAACGCCGACTACCCACACGGTGTCGGACGTCCCGGGGCGAAGGACAAGACGTCGACGGGTAATCCGGTCACGGACTTCAGGGTGGATCAGGCCCTCTACGACGCGAACACCAAGAGCGACCGTGACGACGACGGGATCGCCTGCGAGAAGCACTAGACGTGCTTTCGCACCTGGCGTGCCGCAGCCTCCGCGGCCGACGTTCCGGCGGCGCAGGTCATGCCGGTCCCCGAGGTAGCGGCACCTACCGTCACCGGGTGCCGTGAGCAGGGACGGCATCTACCGGTCAGCCAGCGCGGGGTGTGCAGCGGGATCTTCCCGCCTAGACCTTGTGACCATCGCCAACATCGCCAGCCCTGCAGGCAGCAGCACAAGGCCTGCGTGAAGCCGTACAGCACCTGCTTGAGGAGGAACAGCGGCGTGAGGAGCACCACGGCAACGGGCAAAGCCAGCAGCCCCGCTCCTGCGCCAGCAAGGCGTTGCGAGTGCGGTAATCGGACTCGCCCTGTCCCGTGCGCGCAAGCCCAACGAGGATCGGCGGCATAGCGCAGGCAGCCAGAACGGCTAACACGATCCAGCGGCGCTGCTCATACGGGTGCAGAACTGCCCCGCTTCCGACAGCAGCAGACTGCCGCAGGACTCCGCACTCTCGGCGCTGAGCGGACCGACAAGGCCAGCCGCCGCCGCAGAGAGCAAGATCAAACCAAGGGCGACAGCGGAGGGGCTTCTCACCGCACGACCATCGCATTGGGAGGTCGCGTCGGGGTCGCGCGTCCATCACGATGCGGTCGGTTGTGCCGGGTAGCTGCCACCGCCGAGGGCGAGGAACGGCACTTCCAGATTGAGGACGACGAGTCGCCGGTAGGTCTGGAAATGACGGGGCAGCACAGGCCGACTCGCTCCTCGCGGTCGAGGTCGTCGTTGCGTCCCGTCGTCACGCCGCTCAGGCCTGCCGGCTCTCCTCGCACTGCGGAGCCGACGAGCAGCTCGTCGACGGTGCGTCACGGGTCAGGGCGCAGGACCGACTGCCCGACCAGCGTCATCAGGACGAGCAGCAAGCCGGCCAGCAGCAGCCCCGTCGCGGTGTCCCACATCCACGCCGCTGGAGTGAGCGCGGTGCAGGCCGTGGCCGCGCAGACGAGCCGGTGCTCGCGAGGGGTGACCGGCAGCAGCTCGTCCAGGTCCGCGTTGTCCTCGCACCGCGCGATCATGCGCTGCCGTCCGGGGAGGCGTGGAAGTCGGGATGGCCGGCCACCTCCGGGTAGTGCAGGTCGAGGGCCGGCCGCTCCGAGCGGATGCGTGGGATCGTCACGAAGTTGTGCCGTGGCGGTGGGCACGACGTCGCCCACTCGAGCGTCTGCCCGTAGCCCCAGGGATCGTCGACCGCGATGTCCGGCGACCGTCGCATCGTGATGAGCACGTTGTAGAGCAGGGGCAGCATCGAGGCGCCGGTGAGCAGTGCACCGACGGTCGACACCGCGTGCAGTGAGGTGAAGCCGTCGCTCGGCAGGTAGTCGGCGTACCGGCGAGGCATGCCGTCGGCTCCGAGCCAGTGCTGCACGAGGAAGGTGAGGTGGAACCCGACGAAGGACAGCCAGAAGTGGAGCCGGCCCAGTCGGTCGTCGAGCATCCGTCCCGTCATCTTCGGGAACCAGAAGTACAGCCCGGCGAAGCCGGCCATCACGGCGGCGGGGAACAGCACGTAGTGCATGTGGGCCACGACGAAGTAGGTGTCGTGAACGTGGAAGTCGATGGGGGGCGAGGCGAGCAGGACGCCGGTGAGGCCACCGAGCAAGAACGTCACGAGGAAGCCGATGCAGAACAGCATCGGCGTCTCGAAGGTGATCTGGCCGCGCCACATGGTGCCGACCCAGTTGAAGAACTTCACCCCTGTCGGGACGGCGATGAGGAACGACAGGAACGCGAAGAACGGCAGCAGTACCGCTCCCGTGGCGAACATGTGGTGGGCCCACACCGTTGCGGACAGCGCGCCGATGCCGATGGTGGCGAAGACCAGCCCCTTGTAGCCGAAGTAGGGCTTGCGGCTGAAGACCGGGATGACCTCGGTGACGATCCCGAAGAACGGCAGCGCGATGATGTAGACCTCGGGATGGCCGAAGAACCAGAACAGGTGCTGCCACAGGATCGGCCCGCCGTTGTCGGGGTTGAAGATCTGTGCGCCGAGGTGCCTGTCGGCGTACAGCGCGAACAGGGCTGCGGTGATGATCGGGAAGGCGATCAGCACCAGGATCGAGGTGATGAGCATGTTCCAGGTGAAGATCGGCATCCGGAACATCGTCATGCCGGGCGCGCGCAGCGTGATGATCGTGGTGATGAAGTTGACCGAGCCGAGGATCGTCCCGAGTCCGGACGTGAGCAGTCCGACGATCCACAGGTCCGCACCGGCTTGGGGCGAGCGGATGATGTCGCTCAGCGGGACGTAGGCGTACCAGCCGAAGTCAGCCGCACCCTCCGGCGTCAGGAAGCCGGCCATGACCGTCAGCCCACCGAACAGGTAGAGCCAGTAGGCGAAGGCGTTGAGCCGAGGGAAGGCCACGTCGGGCGCGCCGATGTGCAACGGGATCAGGTAGTTGGCGAACGCGAACGCCAGCTGCGGGGCGAACAGGAACATCATCAGCGACCCGTGCATCGTGACGAGCTGGTTGTACTGCTCGGGGCTGATCGCCTGCAGGCCAGCCTGGCCGAGCTCGGCCCGCATCACCAGCGCCATCAGGCCAGCAGCGGCGAAGAAGCCGTAGCTCGTCGTCAGGTACAGCAGCCCGATCTTCTTGTGATCGGTCGTGGTCATCAGCTGCACGAAGCGACCGAGCGGACCGCGCTGGCGACGCCGGTCCCGGACAGGGATGGTCCGGGCCGCTTCGAGCAACGTCACGGGGATCCTCCTGGGGCACGTGGGCACCGGTGCCTTCGCAGCCGAGCCGGCAGGACCGGCCCGTGGTCGTACAGCTGCGCTCCGGGCGGAGCGTGCGACGCGGGTGCCCGGTGCGGAGCGAGTCAGTCGGCGGCTCGCGACAGACTTCTGTCACGACTGCGTCCCGTCGCGAGGCAGGCACGGAGTGCTCTGCTTTGGGCAGGACCGGTGCTCGTCGAGCTCCGCGCTCGGAGTCCAGGGATCGGGTGCTGACCGCCGCGCAGCGTCGAGTCCCGGGGCTCCGAGACGACGCAGCCCGGCGTCACTCGGAACGGTCGTGACCAGGCGGGCTGGGCGCGACGGCCGCAGGCGGGTGGACTCGTGCAGGTCCGGCCCCGCACACGCCCGGTCGACCTCGAGGAGGACCCATGAGCAGGGGCGGCGACAACCGCGAGCAGCGCGCGCACATCCGGCAGGTGGCCCGCGACGGCAAGCGCGCCGGCGAGGCCGGTGTCTCGACCGGCGCTGGACAGCAGATCGGGCACGGAGACCAGGCCATCGGCCAGGCGCACCCGGTCGCGCTGTCGACCGCGGCGTACTCGCTCGCGACCGTGACGACCCGCAACCCCGCGCTGGTGCTCGCCTCCGGCGTCATGGGGACGCTGTTCGCCGCCCAGCGCCGGGCATCCGGCGGCATCCAGGCGCCGGTGCTGACCCACCTGACCTGGTCGACGCTGATGCTGCGCTACCTGCCGCCGCTGTTCCGCGACACGAAGGTCGCGTCGTCCTAGACCGTCAGCCCAGCTGGGCGCAGACCTGGCGCCAGCGCTCGTCGTCGAGCCCCACCGGCGCCGGGGCGGCGACGTCGAGGCACTCGGCGAGCGCGCCCTCGAGCATCTGCACCAGGACGGTGTCGCGGGCCGCGCCCGCCCCCTCGGCCGCACTGCGCGTCGCCAGCGTGACGATGCCGGGGGCGGCGTACCGCCGGAAGTGCGTCGACGGTGGCTCCGGCCGTCGCAGCTCGGACCGGGCGGCGAAGCGGGACGCCCAGCGCGCAGCGTCCGGCACCTCGGCCAGGACCCGCGCCGCGTCCGCCCGCAGCTCGTCGCAGTCGGCACCGCTCAGCTCGCGCAGGCACGAGCTCACGCCGACGGCCAGTGCCCGCTGCGCCTCCTGCGGCGCGACCGGCAGCGCGACGACCGCGCAGCGCAGGGCGATCCGCGCGTCGACGTCCGGACGGTCGGTCGTCGCGCCGATGACCGCCGGGATCAGCAGGGCGAGCCGCTGCCGGCCCTCGTCCGACGTCCGGTCGTTGACGTTGCGCGCGACCTCCGCCAGCAGCGGGTGGGTGCAGCGCGGGTGGTCGCTCCAGCGCTCGCCGGCGAGCACGGACGCCATCTCCATGAAGCAGGCGCCGCGCTTGGGTCCGCGGTGCTTGCCGCGCGACAGGATCGGGAGCAGGTCGGGGACTGAGGAGGATCGAGACACGGAGGCTCTCCCGTCTGCGTCGACGCCGGTACGTCAGTCTGAGCGCTGCCGGGCGGTGGGGGAAGACCCGCTGTGGTGACCGCCCGGTGACACCCGGTGCCCATCGGACAGGATCCGTCCCGTGACCTCCAGCCCGTGGCGCGGCGTCGTCTTCGCCAGCACCGCGTCCTTCCTGTTCGCCCTCAACGGCTCGGTCAGCAAGACGGTGCTCGAGTCGGGCCTGTCGTCGTTGCGGCTGGTCCAGCTGCGCTCCGTCGGGGCGGCGCTGTGCCTGCTGGTGGCCGTCGCCGTCATCCGACCGGGCAGCCTGCGGGTGGGCCGCCGCGAGCTCGCCTTCCTCGCCGGTGCGGGGGTCGTCGGCATCGGCCTGGTGCAGTTCCTCTACTTCGTCGCGATCGGCCGGCTGCCGGTCGGGATCGCGCTGCTGCTGGAGTACCTCGCGCCGGTGCTGGTCGTGGTGTGGGTGCGCTTCGTCCGGCACGAGAGCGTGCGACGGCGGCTGTGGGCGGCGCTCGCGCTCAGCATCGCCGGCCTGGTCGTCGTGGCCGAGGCCTGGCAGGGGCTGCGCCTGGACGGGCTCGGGGTGCTCGCCGGACTCGGCGCCGCTGTCTCGCTCGCCGCCTACTACCTGACCAGCGAGCGCGGGCTCGGCCGGCGCGACCCGCTGAGCCTGGCCGCGTGGACGTTCACCGCCGCGGCGCTCTTCTGGTCCGTCCTCCAGCCCTGGTGGACCTTCCCCTGGCAGGACCTCAGCCGGGCGGTGGCGCTGCCCGGGCCGCTGCCGGACGCCGACGTGCCGGCGTCCCTGCTGGTCGCCTGGGTGGTCGTGCTCGGGACCGTCGTGCCGTACGGCCTGATCCTGCTGGCGCTGCGCAGCCTCGGCTCGGCCCGCACGGGCCTGCTCGGCATGGCCGAACCGGTGCTCGCCGCCGGGGTGGCGTTCGTCGTGCTGGGGGAGGCGCTGTCACCGGTGCAGCTCGCCGGTGGGGCGGTGGTGCTGACGGGCATCGTGCTGGCCGAGACCGCCCGGACCCCGCGGGCGGCGCCGCTGCCCGAGGGCGTCGCTGCGTAGGTCGTCCCGGTCTGCCCCGGCCGTCGTCCCCGAGCGGCGCGGGGTCTGGTGCTCCGACGCGAGCACCGGCCTCCACGTCGTCGGCCTGACGCCCGGGCGTGGCCGTGGCGCATCACTGCTGTCAGGTACGGCTCCTGTGGTCGAGGGAGACGGGCGACGGGAGCACGGCATGGCGGTTCGGGTCGAGGGCAAGGTCGCGTTCGTGACCGGCGCCGCTCGCGGGCTGGGACGCAGCCACGCCGTGCGGCTGGCTCAGGAGGGCGCCGACGTCATCGCGGTCGACCTGTGCCAGCAGGTCGAGTCCGTGCCGTACGCGATGGCCACCGCGGGCGACCTGGCCGAGACGGTCACGCAGGTCGAGGCGGTCGGCCGGCGCATCGTCGCCCGGCAGGCGGACGTCCGCGACCCGGCCGCGCTGAGCAAGGCCCTGGACGACGGGGTCGCCGAGCTCGGCCGGCTCGACGTCGTCGTCGCCAACGCCGGCATCTTCAGCTTCAGCGAGACCGGGCTGTCGGAGCAGGTGTGGCAGGACATGATCGACTCAACCTCACCGGGGTGTGGCACACCACCCAGGCGGCCGTCCCGCACCTGCTCGCCGGCGGGCGCGGCGGGTCGATCGTGCTGATCAGCTCGACCGCCGGGCTGAAGGGCTTTCCGAACTTCGCCCACTACGTCGCCGCCAAGCACGGCGTGGTCGGGCTGATGCGCACGCTCGCGCACGAGCTGGCGCCGCACCTGGTCCGGGTCAACAGCGTCCACCCGACCAGCGTTGACACGACCATGGTCATGAACGACGCGGCGTTCTCGCTGTTCGCCCCGGACCTCGCCTCGCCCACCCGCGAGCAGGTGGGCGAGCGGATCGGGGCGCTGAACCTCATGCCGGTGCCGTGGATCGAGGCGATCGACGTCAGCAACGCGGTGCTGTTCCTGGCCTCCGACGAGGCCCGGTACATCACGGGCGTCGCGCTGCCCGTCGACGCGGGGACGCTCGTGAAGTGACGCCCGCACGACCCCGCTGCCCTGCGGCCTGACGGCGAGCACCATCGCGCGCGCGGGGGTGCGGCCATGACGACTGCGGTGGTGGGTGCGGGTCCGGTCGGGCTCGTGTGCGCGCAGGCGCTCGCCCGGCGCGGCGAGCAGGTGCTGCTCGTCGACCCGGAGACGGGCCCGGCCCCCGACGGGACGTGGAAGCGGCGCGGGGTCATGCAGTTCCACCACCCGCACTTCTTCCGCCACCTGGTGCGGATGGTCCTGGAGGAGCACGCGCCCCAGATGTGGGACGCCGTGGTCGCCTCCGGCTGCGTCGTGAACGCGCCGCCGCCGGGTGTCCCGCCGTTCGTCACCACGGTCGCGGCCCGCCGGTCGACCTTCGAGGGGGCGCTGCGGTCGGTCGCGCACGAACGGGTGCACCGGGTCGCGGCGCTGGCGGACGAGGTGGTCGTCCGCGGCGACCGGGTGGTCGGGCTGGTCGCCGGCGACAGGGCGTACGACGTCGACCGGGTGCTCGTCGCGGCCGGACGCTCGAGCCGGCTCGGCGACGACCTGCGGCCGGAGGCGGAGGGCGGGCCGTGCGGCCAGTCGTACGTCTCGCGGACGTACCGCGCCCGGGCAGGCGTGGAGCCGCTGGTGTCGTGGGCACCGCTGGGCCGGCTGTACGACGGCTACCTGACGATCGTCTTCCCGCAGGACGCGGGCACGCTGTCGGCGCTGGTCGTCCGCCCGTCCGACGACAAGGCCTGGTCGGCGCTGTGGGACGACGCCTGCTTCGACCGGGCCGCTGCTCTCGTCCCGCACCTGGCCCCCTGGACCGACCCGGAGCGGTTCGAGCCGATGACGCCGGTCTGGCGGGGCGGGACCCTGACCAACAGCTGCCGCCGCCAGGGCACGTTGCCGGCGGGCCTGTTCTTCGTCGGCGACTCCGTCTGCACGACCAACCCGGCGGCCGGCCGCGGGGTGAGCCTCGGTCTGCTGCAGGCCGGTGAGCTGCTGCGGCTGCTGGCGCTCCACCTCGATCCCAGGGACTGCTCCGCTGCCTTCGACGCGTGGTGCCTCGAACGGGTCAAGCCGTGGTTCGACGACCACGTCGCGCGCGACGTCTGCGGCCTGCAGACCGCCGACGGCGCGTGGTTCGACCCGGACGGGCCGCTGACGTCCGACGTCTACTGCGCTGCGGCGGAGCAGGACCCGTCGCTGCTGGACCTCGTGAGCGCCTACCAGGGGATGGTGGCCCTGCCCGACTCGCTGCAGGCCGGCGAGCAGCGGGTCCGGGAGCTGCTGCGGACCGGCTGGCGCCCGCGGGTCGACGACGGCCCCAGCCGCGACGAGCTGGTGGGCGCGGCCTAGAAGCGCGAGGCGTCCCCGGCTCCGAGCCGGACCACCTCGGGGGCGCCCTCGGTCCAGTCGACGACCGTCGTGGGCTCGGTGCCGCAGTCGCCGGAGTCGAGCACGGCGTCGACGACGGCGTCGAGCTCCTCCTTGATGCTCCAGCCGTCGGTCATCGGCTCGTCGGCGCCGGGCAGCAGCAGCGTGCTCGACAGCAGCGGCTCGCCGAGCTCGCGCAGCAGCGCCCGCACCACCGGGTGGTCGGGTATCCGCACGCCGACCGTGCGCTTCTTCAGGTGGGCCAGCCGCTTGGGCACCTCGCGGGTCGCCGAGAGGATGAACGTGTAAGGCCCGGGCGTGGCCGCCTTGATGCTGCGGAACGCCGCGTTGTCCAGGTGCACGAACTGGCCGAGCTGGGCGAAGTCCGAGCAGACGAGCGTGAAGTGGTGCTTGTCGTCCAGCCGGCGGATCCGCCGGATCCGGTCGGCGCCGTTCGGGCTGTCGAGCCGGCAGCCCAGCGCGTAGCAGGAGTCGGTGGGGTAGGCGATCAGGGCGTCGTCGCGCAGCAATGCCACCGCCTGCGCGATGAGCCGCGGCTGCGGGTCCTGCGGGTGGACGTCGAGGTACCGGGCCATGGGGCGAGCGTACGGACGCGCCGTCGCGACACGGTGCACCTGCGAGACGCGACGTCGCGTGATCGCTAACGTGCGCACATGGTCCTCGAGCGCCTGTCTGCCCGGCTGCTGGCCGACGGCGTGCCACCGTCGTTGCTGATCGACCTGCTCGACCCGGTGGGCATGCAGCACGCGCTGGCCTCCGAGCTGGCCGAGACCGAGGCCGGCCGCACGCTGGCCGAGACGGACCTGCCCCGCGCCGTCGAGCAGGCGGACGCGCAGACCGCCTGATCGTCCTGCACGGGTCTACCTGAGCGTTCCTGTCGGTGGGGTCGGCTAGACAGGCCGGGTGACCCTGAGGCTGCATCGCGCGGAGCGCTCCGTCGCGCTCGTCGACGCGCTGGCCGGGGTCCTCGCCCGTCCGCTCGCCGACCCGTTCGCGCCGGAGGTCGTCGCGGTCCCCGCCAAGGGGGTCGAGCGCTGGCTGACCCAGCGGCTGTCGACCGTCCTCGGCGCTGCCGACGGCGACGGCGTGGCCGCGAACCTCGCGTTCCCGAGCCCGACCCGGCTGGTCGACGACGCCGTCGCGGCTGCCGGCGGGCTCCTAGCCGCCGATGACCCGTGGGCACCGCAGCGCGTGCTCTGGCGGCTGCTCGAGCTCATCGACGCCTGCGTGGGCGAGCCGTGGTGCGCCGTGCTGGCCGGTCACCTCGGCACCGGCGCCGACGACCACCGCGCCGGTCGCCGCTACGCCGCGGCCGAGCACCTGCGCGACCTGTTCCGCTCGTACGAGGCGCACCGGCCGGCGATGCTCGTCGCCTGGGCGGCCGGCGACGACAGCGACGTCGACCCCGACCTGCGCTGGCAGCCCGAGCTGTGGCGGCGGCTGCGCGCCGTGCTCGACGCTCCCAGCCCGGCCGAGCGGCTCGACGCCACCTGCCGCCGGCTGGCCGACGAGCCGGCGGTCAGCGACCTGCCGGAGCGGCTGTCGCTGTTCGGCGCGACCCGGCTGACCACCGCGCAGCGGCAGGTGCTGCGTGCGCTCGGGGAGCACCGCGACGTCCACCTTTGGCTGGCGCACCCGTCGCCGGCGCTGTGGGCCACCCTGACCGACGAGCCGGCGCCCGGGCGTCGTCGCGACGACCGGTCGGCGCTGCTGGTGCGGCACCCGCTCACGGCCAGCCTGTCGCGCGACGTCCGCGAGCTGCAGCTGCTGCTCGGTGACGTCGAGACCGTCCACCACCCGAGCGCGGTCCCACCGGGGTCGGGGGCGGGCGGCTCGCTGCTCGCCGAGGTGCAGGCCGCGATCCGCGACGACCGGGCGCCGGCGGCGACCGCGAGCGCCGACGGCACCGTCCAGGTGCACGCCTGCCACGGACCGCCGCGACAGGTCGAGGTGCTCAGAGAGGCGCTGCTGCAGCTGTTCCAGGCCGACCCGTCCCTCGAGCCGCGCGACGTCCTGGTGATGTGCCCCGACGTCGAGACGTACGCCCCGCTGGTGCGGGCCGCGTTCGGCCAGCCCGGCGCCGGGCACCCGGGACACGGCCTGCGGGTGCGCCTCGCCGACCGCTCGCTGCGCCAGACTAACCCGCTGCTCGACACGCTGTCCGGCCTGCTCGAGCTGGCGGGCGGACGCGTGACGGCCAGCCAGGTGCTCGACCTGGCGGCGACGGCGCCGGTGCGCCGCCGCTTCGGGTTCGACGACGACGACCTGGAGCGGCTGCGCGACTGGACGGCGAGGGCCGGCGTGCGCTGGGGGCTCGGCCTGCAGCAGCGCGCGGCGTACGGGCTCGGCCCGGTGCAGCAGGGCACCTGGCGGACCGGGCTCGACCGGGTGCTGCTGGGTGTCGCCGCCGACGAGAGTGACCTCGGCTGGCTCGACCTCGCCCTGCCCCTCGACGACGTCGACTCCAGCGACATCGAGCTCGCCGGCCAGGTCGCCGAGCTCGTCGACCGGCTCGACGACGTCTTGGACCGCCTGCAGGGTCCGCAGCCGGTGCGCGGCTGGGTCGCCGCCCTGACCGACGCCCTCGAGCTGCTCACCGACACCAGCGAGGCCGACGCCTGGCAGCTGGCCCAGGCCCGCCGCGAGCTGGCCGAGGCCGCCGAGCACGGCGCCGACGTGGTGCTGCGGCTGGCCGACGTCCGTCATCTGCTGCGCGGCCGCCTCGCGGGCCGCCCGACCCGCGCGAACTTCCGCACCGGCGCGCTGACCGTCTGCACCATGGTGCCGATGCGGTCGGTCCCGCACCGGGTCGTGGCGCTGCTCGGCCTCGACGACGGCGTCTTCCCGCGCGGCGGCTCGGTCGACGGTGACGACGTGCTGCAGCGCGACCCGCGGCCGGGAGAGCGCGACCCGCGCAGCGAGGACCGCCAGCTGCTGCTCGACGCCGTGATGTCGGCCGGCGACCACCTGCTGCTGCTCTACACCGGGGCCGATCCGGTGACCGGCGCCGAGCGACCGCCGGCCGTCCCGCTCGGCGAGCTGCTCGACGTCGTCCGGGTGACGGCCGCAAACGCCGACGTCGTCCGGCGCCACCCGCTTCAGCCGTTCGACCGGCGCAGCTTCGAGCACCCGCCGTTCAGCTTCGACCGGGCCGCCCTCGCCGGCGCGCAGGCGGCGCTGCAGTCGCGCACCGAGCCGGCCGCGTTCGTGCCGTGCCCGCTGCCGGCGCGCTCGGGCGACGTCGAGCTGAGCCGGCTGATCTCGTTCCTCGTCCACCCGACCAGGGCCTTCCTGTCGCAGCGGCTCGGGGTCCGCGTGCCCGACGCCGACGACGCCCTCCCGGACGCCCTGCGGGCCGAGCTCGACGGGCTGCAGACGTGGGACGTCGGCGAGCGGATGCTCGCGGCCCGGCTGGCGGGGGTGGAGGCGTCCGACTTCGCGCAGGCCGAGCTCCGGCGCGGCACGCTGCCGCCCGGCCCGATCGCGCTGCGCCTGCTCGACGAGGTCACCCGGACGGTCGACGTCCTGCTGGGCGAGGCGCTCCCGCTGCACGCCGGGACCGCGCGGCAGGTCGAGGTCGCCGTCGACCTCGGCGGAGGTCGGCTGCTCACCGGGACCGTGATCGGGCTGCGTGCGACGGGGCTGGCCCGGGCCACCTACTCGCGGTTGGCCCCGAAGCAGCGGCTGACGGCGTGGGTCGACCTGCTGGCCTCGGGCACGTCGACCGCGGTGACCATCGGACGCGGGTCCTACGGCCGGGTCGGGCGTTCGACGCTCGCGCTGCCTGACGACCCGCTCGCCGTGCTGCGCGACCTGGTCGCGCTGCACGACGAGGGCCTGTGCGAGCCGCTGCCGCTGCTGACCGGCGCCTCGCACGCCTACGCCGTCCGCCGGACCGCCGGCGACGGCCACGACGACGCCGTGCTGGCGGCACGCAAGGCGTTCGACGACCGGTTCGGCGACGGCCAGGACGCGCACGTGCGGTACGTCCACGGCACCTCGTTCGACGCCGTGCTCGGCGACGGCCGGCGCTTCGGTGAGCTCGCGGCCCGGCTGTGGAAGCCGCTGCTGGCGGCCGAGTCATGAGCGCCCGGATGACGAGGTCGCGGTCATGAGCTTCGACCTGTACGGCCCGCTGCCCACGGGCACCACCGTGCTCGAGGCCAGCGCCGGTACCGGGAAGACCTACGCCATCGCCGCTCTCGCGACGCGCTACGTCGCCGAGGGAGTGGCCGACCTGTCCGAGCTGATGCTCGCGACCTTCAGCCGGGCGGCGACGCAGGAGCTGCGGGAGCGGGTCCGGGAGCGGATCAGCCAGACCGCCCGGCTCATCGGCACGGCGAGCGACGACCCCCTGGTGCGCCACCTGTCGACCGGCACGCCCGAGCAGGTCGACGAGCGCCGGCGCCGGCTCGTCAGGGCGGCCTCGGAGTTCGACGGCGCGGTCATCGCCACCACCCACAGCTTCTGCCAGCAGGTGCTCGACAGCCTCGGCACCGCCGGCGACCACGAGCCCGGCGTTACGATGGTCGAGTCGGTCGACGACCTGCGGCGCGAGGTGGTCGACGACCTCTACCTGCGCAAGTACGCGCGGCAGGGCGCCGAGAAGCCCGCCCTCACCCCGAAGGACGCCCACGAGGTCGTGCGGGCGGCCGTCGGTGACCGGTCGGCCCGGCTCGAGCCCGCCGCCGCCGACGCGGCCACCGCTGCGGGTCAGCGCTACCGGCTGGCGACGGCCGCCCGCACCGAGCTCGAGCGGCGCAAGCGGGCCACCGGGGTGCGCGACTTCGACGACCTGCTGGTGCTCCTGCGCGACGTGCTCGCCGACCTGGAGCGCGGCGAGGCCGCCTGCGCCCGGCTGCGGGCGCGGTTCACGGTGGTGCTGGTCGACGAGTTCCAGGACACCGACCCGGTCCAGTGGGAGGTGCTGCGGCGGGCCTTCCACGGCTCGACGACGCTGGTCCTCATCGGCGACCCCAAGCAGGCCGTCTACGCGTTCCGCGGGGCGGAGGTGCTCAGCTACCTCGACGCCGTCCGCGAGGCCGACCGGCACCAGTCGCTCGACCGGAACTGGCGCAGCGACGGCGACCTGCTCCGCGCGCTCGAGCACCTCTACGGCGGTGCGGCCCTCGGGCACCCGCGGATCGTCGCCGGCCACGTCGAGGCCGCGCAGCCGGCCTCGCGCCTCATCGGCGAGCCGCCGTTCCGGCTCCGTGTGCTGTCGCGCACCGCGAGCGGGCCGTTCACGGGCACGTTCCCGCCCCTGCCGGCCCTGCGCGCGACGGTCGCCACGGACGTCGCGGCCGACGTCGTCCGGCTGCTCGACAGCGGTGCCACGGTCACCCTCGACGGACAGACCCGCCCGGTCGTCCCGGGCGACGTCGCCGTGCTGGTCCGCAAGTACGTGCAGGTCTCGGCAGTCCGCGACGCGCTCGACGCCGCCGGTGTCCCGTCGGTCGTGTCGAGCAGCTCGAGCGTCTTCGCGACCCAGGCGGCGCGTGACTGGCTGTGGCTGCTGCAGGCGCTCGAGCAGCCGCACCGCGGTGGCCGGGTGCGCCTGGCCGCGCTGACTCCGCTGGTCGGCTGGACGGCCGAGCGCCTCGACCTCGGCGGTGACAGCGTGCTCGACGAGGTAGGCGGGCTGGTCCGCGAGGCCGCCCACCGCTTCGAGGAGTCCGGACTGGCCGCGGCGTTCGAGCTGCTGAGCGGCCGGACCGCGCTCGAGGCCCGGCTGCTGGGCGCGGTCGGCGGTGAACGACAGCTCACCGACCTGCGGCACCTCGCGCAGGTCCTGAACCGGGTGGCCGTCGAGGAGTCGCTCGGGCTGTCGGCGCTGGTCGGCTGGCTCGGCGAGCGGGTCGAGGACCCGGACGCCTCGACGGTGTCCGAGCGCAGCCGCCGGCTCGAGAGCGACGCCGCGGCCGTGCAGGTGCTCACCGTGCACGCCAGCAAGGGGCTGGAGTTCCCTGTCGTCTACGTGCCGTACGGCTGGGACGGCGGCAAGTGGTCGCAGCCGCAGACGATCCGGCTGCACGACCCCGACGGCAGTCGGGTGCTGGACGTCGGGGGCAAGGGCGGTCCCGGCTGGGACGCCCACCTCGCGCAGGCCGGTGTCGAGGACGCCGGCGAGGAGCTGCGGCTGCTCTACGTCGCGCTGACCCGCGCCCAGTGCCAGGTCGTCGCGTGGTGGGCGCCGTCCTCCTTCACCGCCGGCGCCCCGCTGCACCGGCTGCTGCTCGGGCGCACGAAGGACGTCGCCGAGCCCGAGTCCCGCGCCACCGTGCCGGAGGACGAGCCGGCGCTGACACGGTTGAGGGCGTGGGGCTGGCCGGACGAGATCTCCGTCGAGGCGGTGCCGTCCGTCAGCCCGGCCCGCTGGAGCCCACCCGTCGAGGCGCCGCCGTCCCTGTCCGCGGCCCGCTTCACGAGGTCGGTCGACACCGCGTGGCGCCGCACCTCCTACTCCGCGCTCACCGCTGCCGCACACGACGCGCCGCCCGGAGGCAGCGAGCCCGAGCGTCAGCAGAAGACCGACGAGCCCGCCGAGGAGCCCGTCGTCGACGTCGGACCGGATGCGCCGTCGCCCACGAACCCGCTGTCGCCGACCAACCCGCTGTCGCCGATGAACGCCCTGCCGGCCGGTGCCGCGTTCGGCACGCTCGTACACGAGGTGCTCGAGGAGGTCGACACCTCAGCGGCCGACCTCCCGGGCGAGCTGCTCCAGCGCTGTCGCGACGCGGTCTCCCGTCAGCTCGCCGGGGTCGACCCGGCTGAGCTGGCCACGGCGCTGCTGCCCGTCCTGCACACCGACCTCGGGTTCGGGACGCTGGCCGACCTCGCCCCGGCCGACCGGCTGGCCGAGCTCGACTTCGAGCTGCCGCTCGCCGGTGGCGACGACGTCCGCGGCGACGACGTGACGCTCGCCGGCATCGCCCGGCTGCTGCGCCGCCACCTGCCGGCCGACGACGCCCTCGCGGGGTACGCCGACCGGCTCGACACCGTGGAGGCGCCCCCGCTGCGCGGGTACCTGGGCGGCAGCATCGACGCGGTGCTGCGCACGCCCGGCCCGGCCTACGTCGTCGTCGACTACAAGACCAACCGGCTGGCGCGGGGGGAGCTCACGGCGCTGCACTTCTCCCGCGACGCGATGGCGGCCGAGATGCTGCGGGCGCACTACCCGCTGCAGGCGCTGCTCTACTGCGTCGCGCTGCACCGCTACCTGCGCTGGCGGCAGCCGGGCTACGACCCGGAGCGCCACCTCGGGGGAGTGCAGTACCTGTTCGTCCGCGGCATGGTCGGGCCGGCGACGCCGCCCGGCTGCGGCGTGTTCGACTGGCAACCCCCGGCGGCGCTGGTCGTCGCCGTCTCCGACCTGCTGGCCGGTGCGTCGTGACGGTGCTGCGCGCGACCGGGCTGCTCCGGCTGTTCCACGACGCGGGGGTGCTCGGGGTCGCCGACGTCCACGTGGCCAGGCGACTCGGACTGCTCGCCCGGGAGGGCTCGGAGCCGGTGCTGCTCGCAGCGGCGCTGGCCGTACGGGCCGTGCGGCTGGGCTCGGTCTGCGTCGACCTGCGCCTGTTGCGGGAGATCAGCGTCGAGGACGTCGACGTCGCCGCCCTGCCGTGGCCGGCGCAGGACGACGTCGTCGCCGCACTGCGGCGCAGCCCGCTGGTCGTCGGTGCGCTGCACGGCGCGCTCTGCCCGCTGGTCCTGGTCGACACCCCGGAGGGCGAGCTGCTGTACCTCGACCGGTACTTCCGCCAGGAGCAGACGATCCGGCACGCGCTGGACGACCGGGCCGCGAGCGCGCCGCCCTACGACGCCGGGCTGCTGGCCGCCGGGCTCGACGCGCGCTTCGGCCCCGCGCCCGACCGGCAGCGGATCGCCGCGGCGCTGGCGGTCACGCGCTGGACCTCGATCGTGGCCGGCGGTCCCGGCACCGGCAAGACGCACACCGTCGCCCGGATCCTGCAGCTGCTGCGCGAGCAGCAGCCGTCCGTGCGGATCGCCCTCGCCGCGCCGACCGGCAAGGCCGCCGCCCGGCTGCAGGAGCAGGTCAACGAGCAGGGCGTCGACGTCGCGGCCGTCACGCTGCACCGGCTGCTCGGCTGGCGGCCCGACAGCGCCACCCGCTTCCGGCACTCCGCGGGCAACCGGCTGCCGCACGACGTGGTCGTCGTCGACGAGACCTCGATGGTGTCCCTGACGATGATGGCCCGGCTGCTCGAGGCCGTCCGCCCGGACGCCCGGCTGGTCCTCGTCGGCGACCCCGACCAGCTCGCCAGCGTGGACGCCGGCGCGGTCCTGGGCGACCTGGTGGCCCGGCCGGTGCGGGTCCGGCACGACCCGGCCGCGGACTCGGCGCTCGGGCGCCTGGTCGCCGCCGACCTCACCGCGTCCAACGACGACGAGGCTGCGCTGACGCCCAAGGAGGTCGAGCGGCTCGCCGACGGCGTCGTCCGGCTCTCGCGAGGACGGCGGTACGGCGGGGCCATCGCCGAGCTGGCCGTGGCCGTCCGCGCCGGTGACGCCGACGGCGTGCTCGAGGTGCTGCACCGCGGCGACCCGGCCGTCACCCTCGTCCC